>JAZNLX010000181.1:0-2463 GCA_045579325.1 Spirochaetia bacterium | reverse complement strand
CCTGCTTCTTCCTCATACCTGGAAAAATTCCCTGCTCCAGTGCATATTTGCTTTTGTAAACGGCTTCGGAAGCAGCATTCTCTGTCTGGGACTTCTCCCTATACTTGAACACATAATGAATGTTCCTACCCAGTCCAGGCTGGCAGAGCTTTCAGATCTCAATACACCTATCCTCCAGAAGATGCTTCATATGGCATCGGGAACCTTCAACCATTCCATTCTGGTGGGTAACCTTGCAGAAACAGCCTGCAACGACATAAATGCAAACGGTCTCCTGGCCAAAGTAGGGGGCTACTATCACGATATCGGGAAGATTGATCAGGCCGAATTCTTCATCGAAAACCAGGAATCCTACAACAAGCACGATTCCCTCCCGCCAAGCATTTCAGTCTCCATAATCAAATCCCACGTAAAATACGGCGTGGAAAAGGCCAAGGAGCTGGGACTTCCTCAGGAGGTCATAGATATTATCGGGCATCATCACGGAAACGGACTTATATCCTATTTCTACATGGAAGCCATGAAGCTTGAAGACAGGGCCAAGGTAACACCGGCCGCATACTCATACAACGACGGAAAACCGAAAAGCAAGGAAGAAGCCGTGGTTCTCCTTTCTGACAACGTGGAAGCGGCAGTACGTGCTCTCAAGAATCCTACAATAGAGGATATCGAGAAGAGGGTAGATACCATTATCAAGAGCAAGATAGACTCCGAACAGCTTTCGGACAGCGATCTTACATTCAAAGACTTGCAAATTATACGTGATTCCTTTATAAATACTTTAAAGGGAATTCATCATTCCAGAATACAATACCCAAAACAGGAAGAAATCAATGAATTATCTGCAAATCCAGATTGAAAAGGGAGATCCCCCCTTACAACCCACAGTAGATGGGACGAAAATCAAAAAGACTGTAATCAAGGAATTTGTTCTTAACGTACTTGATTATATCGGAAAAGACAAATGGGAATTATCCATTCTTTTCTGCAACGACAGCTTCATGCAGGAGCTTAACAAGGCATACAGGGACAAGGACGAACCTACAGATGTCCTTACCTTTGCACAGGTAGACAGCGACGTGCCGTTTCCGGCAAAAAAAGGGCGTTATTACGCCGGTGACATTGCTGTTTCCCTCGAAACACTTTCAAAAAATTCAAAAGAGTTCAATGTTTCACCAAATGAGGAGCTGAAGAGACTTCTGATTCACGGCCTGCTTCATCTTGACGGCATGGATCATGAAAACAACGAGCCTGACCAGGAAATGCTGGTTTACCAGGAAAAGATTCTCGACAACTTCAAAGGAGTGGAACTGCTGTGAAAATCGCAGACTTTTTAAACAAGATATTTCACAAGTCCGAATTCAACGAGGAAAGCTTCGGAAACCGCGATCTGAACCTTGAAGAAAAGGACATGATAAAGGGAATTGTGGAAATGGCTGAAAAAACTGCCAAGGACATCATGATTCCCCGCACAGACGTGGTTTTTATCCCTACAGACACCACAAATGAAGAAATTCTCGACATAATAGTCGAGAGTGGCTTTTCAAGATTCCCGGTTTATGAGGAAACAATCGATAATGTTATCGGTATCCTTCATGTAAAGGATGTACTCAGAATGATTGTGGCCGGTACCCCTTTCTCCATCAAGGATCTTCTCAGAAAGCCTTATTTCATTCCAGATACAAAGAAGGTAAATGCACTTTTTCACGAAATCAGAAGAAAGAAGTGTCACATTGCCATCATTGTCGATGAATACGGCGGAGTTGCAGGAATCATCTGTCTGGAGGATATCCTTGAAGAAATCGTGGGAGAAATCCAGGACGAATTTGACGACGAGGATGACGATATCATCAAGATCGGTCCATCCACATATCTCTGTGACACAAGAATCCTGATAGAAGACCTTAACGAAGAGCTGGGTATAAATCTTCCGAACGAAGATTACGATACACTGGGCGGCTTTGTTTTTGAGCTTTTCGGCAAGATTCCTGTCAGATATGAAAAGAAATCCCATAACGGAATGAACTTCATTATCCAGGATGTGGACGGAAACAAGATCAAGTCTGTCAAGATTGAATTATCTGATAATAAACAAGGTTGAAAGATTTCACTTTTTGGTTCATACTTAAGCTATGTTAAAGAAAGTTGGCGCATTTGCTCCCGGTCATGTATCGGGACTGTTTTATATGCAGGATAAAAACGACGATCCTCTTTATGCAGGTTCCCTGGGAGCAGGTTATTCTCTCCTCAAGGGTATAACAACAAATATAGAACTGAAAGACAGCTTCGATGAATGCGGTATAACCATAAACGGTTTAACCAGCGATGCTCCCGTATCCAGGAAAGTACTTGAGCTTTTCTTCAGGGAGATAAAGGAAGAGCCTGTTCCTATTGATATAAAGCACATTATCGAAACACCCCAGGGTTCCGGATTCGGTACAAGTGCCGGGGGAGCTCTTTCCC
>JAZNLX010000180.1:0-2583 GCA_045579325.1 Spirochaetia bacterium | reverse complement strand
CTCCCATGCCGGCAATGGTTCCCCCGGTGGTTATCAGAACAATTTTCTTCATGGCATTACATCATGAGCCGGGCCATTACCTTGGCATCGTTTACCAGGTTGGCTATGACTGAATATTCGTTAGGCATATGCATGGAGTCCTCGATGGTGGACCATACAGCCACATTGAGCCCCATGTTCCTCAGGTGTGCGGCCACTGTGGCACCGCTGCTTCCGATGCCTCTGGCATCCTTGCCTGCAACCTCCTTTATGGCTTTCCTGAGCTTGGTACAGATTTCGCTGTCCATGGCGGAAGCCTTTGAAATGCTGGCCTGGAGTGTGTCTACGGATATCTTTACTCCGTGCTTTTCTTCTACGGCGCGGCAATGAGCTTCTATTTTGGATTTGACCTCGTCAATATCTATTTCCGGCAGGATTCTGCAGTCCATGCAGAAAACATCATTTCCGGGGATGGTGTTCACGTTAGGTACGTTTGCCTCTTTCTTGGTAGGGGAGAAGGTGGAATAAGGGGTATCGAAAAGCTCGTTTCTTATGCCCGAATATTCATCCTGGAGAGTATGGAGCCTGAGGGCCAGGTCGCAGCCCGCAAGAAAGGCATTTTTACCGGCCGAAGGGTATGCCCCGTGGCACTGTACCCCTTCCGTGGTGAACCTGAACCAGAACACATTCTTTTCCGCTATCTGGATTTCATCCCCTTCGGCACACCCCGAATCCGGCACGAGAACCAGATCGTCCTTTCCGAAAAGGGCCGGATAGTTGTCGATGATATGGATTATGCCGTATTCGGAGCCCACTTCCTCGTCTGCAACAAAAAGGAGCTTTACATCGTATTCCGGAACAATTCCGTTTTCCTTAAGTGCCAGTGCCGCCATTACGGAGCTGACCATTCCCTGCTGGTTGTCCTCTGTTCCTCTGCCGTAAAGCTTTCCTTCCTTTTCCGTTACCTTGTACGGATCGGTATCCCACAGATCTCTGTTTCCCGGCGGCACCACATCCAGATGGCTCATTATCCACAGGCTTCTGTCTCTGTTTCTGCCCGGGATTGTAAGGATAACATTGGGTCTGTAGCCCGAAGGTACCCGGTCATCCGGTGCGTTCATGTATGTAAAGTTGTCAAAACCCCTGCTCCTGAGCCACTTTTCCAGGGCTTCTGCCTTGGCCGCTTCTCCTTCTCCGCCCGAAACCGGGGAAATGGCCGGTACCGAGGAAAGAAGTGTTTCCAGCTCTATAGCTGTTTTTATGTTCTCTTCAATAAATTTGTCGATTGTATTATTCATTGTTTTATTATAATATTCTCCTTGGAAAAAGTATACCAAAATTTCCGGCGGAGGGAAAATGAAATTTCTGTGGCTTTTTTTTATTCTTGCCCTTACATCCTGTTCCAACAAGATGGGCTATTTTCTGACGGTGTGGCCTGAAGAAGGTTCCGAAATAGAAAATTCCTCCATCCTTCCCATAAAGTCTGAATCCAATCTCAGGGGAACCTATATCCTCAGCCTGGGAAACAAGAAATATGCCGAAACCGACAAGTTTAGGGGATTTTATTTCAGGAAAGAGGAAGAGGCAGCTGCATACAGGGAAATCCTGGCCCCTTTCCGCAATTCATTCGCCTATGCCAAGCGCAAGACCCCTGTCAGGGAGCAGGCAAGCGAGCTCAGCAACAGAGTATATATCCTCAGGGAAAGCCAGATTATCAAGATCATAGGCAAGGGAGAGGAAAAGGTTAAGATCGGGGAGACCCTGGAAGGGTACTGGTACAAGATAATTACCGATGACGGCGTTACCGGTTACTGCTTTGACAGGAATCTGGCCTTTTTCGAGGATGACGGAACCCGTGCCGCAGGTCCCGAAACTGAAAAGAAACAGCATATAGACAAGTTCTTTGAAAATACATGGTATCCCGAAAACTATAAGGAAACTTTAGAAAGTTCCTATCCGGTCCTTGACCTGATCCGTACCGGGGAATTCCTGAAAGGAGACAGGGAAAAGAAGGAGATAACGCTGGTTACCGGAGATGCTGAGCTGAAATTCCGCTACACATCGGTTTCCGAGGTGGCAGACAACACCTTTGTTCTTGGGGGAACTCCTCTGGAGCTTCTTTTCTATCCCGACGGCAAGCTTTTTATCCGTTATGCCCATCGGGGAATTGACTGTTCCGCATTCTATGTTCTGCTGGAAAAGCCCATCGGGGAATACATTGCCGAGGAAACAGCCCGGAAAGATGCCGAATATGCGGAGCTGGTAGATGGAGACACCGCTTTCTTTGCCGGCGGAGATTACGGAATGCTGGGTATTGATTCCTCCAGGAATTTCTACTGGTCCGAACATATCCTGCTGGGAGATATAATTCCGGCTGAATACGGTGTCAGAGGTATGATAAGCAACAAATATTTCGTCAGCCGGGGACTCAGTAAGAATCGTGGCTATCAGGGTGTGCTTACCTTTACTTTCACCGACAGCGCGGAAGAGGTTGATTTTATCTACAGAAAGCTTAAAAGCGGAATGCTGGAGCTTATCCATGTTCCGCCGGAATACATAAAAGAGGGTGTGGTATCCAGGATTCCGAGCGATGCCAGACGCATG
>JAZNLX010000179.1:0-3794 GCA_045579325.1 Spirochaetia bacterium | reverse complement strand
AACGACCAGATTCGTTTCGAGCTTGCAATCAAGGCTTTTGCACCGGATCTCAAGGTAATCGCTGCATGGCGCGATGAAAAGTGGAATATGGACAGCCGCGAAGCCGAAATCAAGTTCCTTGAGGACAGAGGGCTTGAAGTTCCTATGAAAAAGAGCCAGTCCTACAGCCGCGACGAGAACATCTGGCATCTTTCCCACGAAGGGCTTGAGCTTGAGGATCCTGAAAACGAACCTAACTACAAGCATATGCTCCAGCATACAACAATTCCGGAAGAGGCACCTGATAAGCCTGAATATGTGACTATCGAATTTGAAAAAGGTATTCCGGTGGGACTCAACGGTGAAAAGATGGATGCCCTTGCACTTCTCTCCAAGCTGAACGAGATCGGCGGAAGAAACGGTGTGGGTCTTGTGGATATCTGCGAGAACAGATGTGTCGGAATGAAGAGCCGCGGTGTATACGAAACTCCGGGCGGAGCTATTCTCTACTATGCTCACAGAATGATGGATCATCTCTGTCTTGACAGGGACACATATCACTACAAGCAGGAAATGGCAATCAGGATTTCCGAGCTTATCTACGACGGAAAGTGGTTCACAACTCTGATGGAATCCTGCATGGCGTTTGTTGACAAGGCTGAAGAAAAGGTTACCGGCTGGGCAAGGGTAAAGCTTTACAAGGGCTCAATCATCGGTGCCGGCTCCAATTCAAAATACAGCCTTTACAACGAGAACCTTGCTTCCTTTACTACAGGGGAGCTTTATGACCACAGGGATGCCAACGGATTTATCACTCTGTTCGGTCTTCCTATCAAGGTAAGGGCTCTCATGGAGCAGCAGACCGGAGAGGGACAGGCAATACTGGAGAGCAAGAGCTTCAAGAAGAGGCCTACTGAGTAACAGTCAGGAGGGGCGGTTTTCTCCCTTCCGGGTTTCAATTTAAAGCTTTAAGGCCGGGGTATCCCCGGCTTTTTTTTGCAGATCAGGTGATTTGTTGTCCGGCGGAAATGACTTTGTAGACTATAGTCCGTTGTTTTATTGTCTACATGTAATATAATTTAATTATGACTTCCGAAGAAGAACTCCAATTAAAAATTCTTGGAGAAAGATTACGAAAATATAGAGTAGAAAAGGGCTTTTCTCAAGAAACTTTTGCTGAGTAAACACAATTAGACAGAACATATATTTCAGGATTAGAGAGAGGAAAACGTAATCCCTCTTTTCTAATAATTCGCAGAATTTCTAAAATTTTAGATATTTCAGAACAACAATTATTTGAAACTTGAGATGTAAAATGAATTTAATTGACATTTTTTATAAGAAGATGAAACAGCAAAATTTCGAAGCATATGGGATGCTTGATTCTCAAAACAAAATTCATACTTTTGGAACAGATTCAAAAATAATTGGTAGAATTTTTGAAATGTTTACCCAACCTGTTTTACAGGAAATTGCAGACGAAAACGGATACATCCTAAAAACCCCAGAATCTCAAACCGTATATCCTGATTTCATTTTAATGAAAAGTGAAGATTCAAAAGAAAAAATTGCTATTGATGTGAAAACCACTTATATTGATAAAGATACTTCATCTTTAAAGTTTACATTAGGATCTTTTGGATCTTACATGAGGAACAATACCAAAAATATTGAATATTCGTACACTGATTATGCAAAACATTATGTAATCGGGTTTATATACAAACGGAATGGAAACGCTCAAGAAAGTTTAATTTGTGATTATGATGACAGAAAGGAAATAGAATTTCCATTCTATGATGTAAAATATTTTATTCAAGAAAAGTATAAAATTGCTGGAGACAAACCAGGATCTGGAAATACAGAAAATATAGGTTCCATTTCTTCAAGTAATTTTAAAGATTTCGAACTTGGTCGAGGTCCTTTTTCTGAGCTTGGACAAGACGCCTATGATTTATATTGGAAGTACTATCCAGAGTATAGAGCAAAGGAGAAAAATTATACTTCTTTAAATGAATTTTTAACTTGGATTCAAAAACAACAAAATCTTGAATTGCTTCATGACTTTGATATGAAAACTGTACAGGAGAATGTGAAAGCTTACATATTTAAGCATGAATTATGATTTAATCGCCAATATTTCTACCATCGGATGTCGATTTTCTTCTTTTCCACCAATATGGTAGAAATGATTTTGTTCAAACCATTTAAAATCCGACCAATAATCATATAAATGATTATTGGTTCTAAATTCATTTTCTTTCCACATAGACAGACAAACGTTAGCTTCTGTCTTATGAGCATATTGTGCTAAAGAAACAGCTTCTTCTTCTGGCCATTCACCTACATAAGAAGTATCACGTCCAATATATGGGGGATCAATGTAAATAAAGTCACCCTTTCGAGCTTTATTAAATGTATCTTGCCAATTGGAACACACAAAAGTCCAGTCTTTGTTTTTCATTATATTTGATACATTTTCAATTTGATTACAGATTTTTGTAATGTATGCTTTTGAAAAACGATTAGGTTTTTGACAGAATGGAACATTGAATTGTCCTTTACTATTAAAACGAATCATTCCATTAAAACCTGCTCTGTTAAGAAATAGAAAATACAAAGGATTTGAATTTTCATTAAACTCTTTTCTCATTTGTAGATAATAATCCTTCCCGGATTCTTCTAATTTTTTTCCATGTAATTCCAAAAATTTTCTAGCAGATGTGCTTGTAATAGTTTCATTCTGAATACCTTTATAGAAATTTATTAAATGCTGATTTTTATCAGTTAAAATAGCTTTCTTAGGAGCTAAATTAAATGCAACTACACCAGTACCCATAAAAGGTTCAATCCAAGTTCCATTTTCTGGAATTGAAACATGTTCTTTTATAAAAGGAACTAATTTTGTTTTTATCCCTTGACATTTTATTGGAGGAACAATAATTTTGTCGTCATTTATTTCGAAATCAAATAAAGATGGTTGTGAAGTAGTTCGCATAACTATAATATAACACATTTGTGGTCTATTGTCTACATTTACTAATAAAATAACTGCGCCCGAAGTAGCGGGCGTCCACATAACCATCATTCCCACTACCTTTTTTGCTTTCAAATCCAAATTCTTTAGGGATAGCAGACTTTTCTATAAAAGTATCTGAACTGTAATACGACCGAAATATATTTTCTGTAATAGTTTCACTTTCTTTCCTATTCATAAAATCTCCTAATTTTTTCTATTTCAGCAAAGGAATAGCACTTCTCTTCCTAACATCCTTGCACAATACTTTCTTGTTTGTAGTGAAAACAAAATCAGTAAAGATGTTTTTCTTTTCAGTCCAAGTTTCCTTGCTATAGTTCAGAATGTTGTTCCAAATAAGATAGTTGTTCAAATACTTTGTTGCAACACCGTTGAATCTTCTCATGAACTTCTTCAAGTTTGAATGATAAGAGTTGATGTGCTGAATGTGATAGATTCCCTTCTTTGATTTTCCGCTTTTCAACTGTACCAATTCAAGATTATTCTTGTCGGCAAACTGAATGTAGGAATTCATTTCAACAGGATAGTCAGAGCTTTTTCAGGGAGTCCAGGAACATTTCGTACAGGTCGTCGGCATTCTGTATGCGAGGGTGGTTCTCTCCGCCGCCGTTGGTGCTGCGGCACATCTCCGCATAGGCTTCTTCCCCTTCCATAACCAGATCCATGGCCGACATCGGGTAGCCGTATCCGGTGCTGATCTTGCAGAAATCCACTGCCGCATTTCTGCTTTTTTCGGTTTCCAGCAGCTTTTTTCTTAATTCCTTGTCCTCTTTTGCCA
>JAZNLX010000178.1:0-8924 GCA_045579325.1 Spirochaetia bacterium | reverse complement strand
TACAGCCAGGGACATTATTGTATCGTCTGTAAAAAAGCATTCATCATGAAAAAATTCAAAATTCTTGCTTCTGTGATTGTCCCATTCAAAACGGGAGCCTACGATATCTCCGATTACTGCACCTAACATATTCGATTCCTTATAAAAAGATTATAAAACATTTTTACAGGTATTTGTATTATTTTTCTCTTTTTCCAGCTTTTTTCTGTTCAGCAGCTTCTGTCTGTCAGCTTGTCTGAGCAGTTCCAGCTTAAGGGTGGTTACATTGCTTGCGGTGCTGTATCTGTCTATTATGGTATCCATGGCTATTGCCAACCCTGCCAGCTCTGTGGGAATTCCCATCTGAGAGAAGAGGAAAGCAAAACCGGTGATGGCTCCGCCCGGTATCGGCGGTATGGCTATGGAGAGCAGGGTAGCGGTAATGCATCCTGTAAGAAGCAGCCCCGGAGAACAGCTTTGTCCGCAGGTTTCCAGTCCGAACATTATGCATATGAGAAAAAATATCGAGGTTGTGGGTTTGTACATTACTGTTCCCACGGAAATTCCCATATTGGTAAGGTTTTTGTTTATACCCAGCTTCTTTTCACAGCACTCCAGGTTTGTTCCGTAGGCTGAGGCAGAAGACATGGTGGTATAGGCCACCACATATGATGGCAGGAGTTTTTTCAGCAGACTGACACAGCTGCTCCTGATCTTTAATCCGACTATGGATGTATACAGAATCGGAAGGGAAAAGCATGTGATAAATGTAAACAGAAGGGGTTTCCAAAGCCTGAGTGCTATGCCGCTGTTTTCTCCCCACAATGTTTTAAGGACAATGAGGAACATGACAAAGGGAATAAGCCGGCTGATCCACTCGGTCATAAGAAAGATTACCGCATTGGCCTCCTCTGTCAGTCTCCTTATTAAATTTCCCTTTTCTCCCGATGCCACCAAGAGTATTCCCGTGACGACAGCCACAAGTACTATCTGCAGCGTTTTTCCGTGCAGGAACGGACTTATGGAATTTATAGGAAGGATATCTGTAATCAGAGAAAGGGATTCCGTCATTTTTTCCCGGAGATCTCCGCTGCCGGTTATGTTCAGTGAAAAGAACGGAAGCATAAGCAGCCCGGCGGCAAAGGTCAGCATGAAGCTTTTGGAAACGAATCTGAAAACCATGTTGTTTCCCGCTTTCTTCAGCTCCGAAATATTTTCCATTCCGCTTGTACCGTAGAGTATGGAAATGAATATCATGGGAACCGCCACCAGCATGAAAAGGCTCAGTATGGAATCAAGCAGCGGTACCACCAGCATTTCTCTCAGCACCGAAGCTTGGTCCCCGCACAGCAGAAGTACGGCCTGACCCAGTACAAAGGCTGAAGCTGAGGCAATAAATACCTTCTTGCCCGCCTTGGAAATAATCTTTTTCAGGTAGACGGTTATCCTGTTTACCCCTTTGCGGTAGGAATAAAGAGGGGCAAGACCCAGATCTGCCAGAACTCTGGTGCTCCAGTCGTCATCGTCCTGACTGATGGGATTAAAGGCCTCCCCCGGAACAGATATGGTGATATATGATATTCCCAGCCGTTTTCCGGTCTCCGGTATGTATTCCTTTTTTTCTCCGAACCTGTCCTGGTACCTTAGAAGAATTTCTTCCATGGTAAGGGTAAGCCTGAGGCTGTTTTCCCGGGAAATGGAATTTTCCTTCAGAAAGTTTTCGGTTTCCCTGACTGTGGAATCTATATTTTTGTTGGAGAGAGAAAGGGGTTTCATTTTCTCAGAATATTCCTGTCAAGCATGTTGTTCCTGTCTGCCTGGATCAGAAGCTCCGCATCCAGGGAAAGGATATTGCCCGCAGTTCCGAATCTGTCAAAGATCAGATCCAGGGGAATTGCAAAAATAAGGGCCTCCTGAGGAATGTTGAGCTGTGCAAAAAGAAGGACAAAGCAGGATACCGCACTGCCCGGAACCGGAGGAATGGCTATGGCCAGAAGTCCCGACAATATAAAGGTCGATACCAGCGTTACAAATGATAGCCCCACGCCGTAGTGTTCTACAGTAAAGAGGGCGCAGGTGAAGAAAAATAGTGCAGAGGCCGGTTTGTACATGACAGATCCCATGGGAATGCCCATGCCGGTAAGCTTCTTGCTTATACCCAGCTTTTTTTCGCAGCAGTTAAGGTTTATGCCGTATGTGGCAGAGGATGAAGCAGTGGAAAAAGCTGTGATGAAAGGGCCTGACAGCTTGCCTGCAAGCTTTGCCAAAGGCACCTTGAACCTGATACTCGCATATATGATATGGAGCAGGGTTATGATAACTGTCCCGACTGTGGTAATGACTATAGGTTTCCAGATTTCAATTATGTTTAAAGTGTTTCCCTGCCACATGGATTTAAGGATAATGATAAAAATCAGCCCGGGAGTGATTTTTCCTATCCATTCCACCAGGATGTAGGCCAGGGAGTTTGCTTCCTCCGCAAAGCTTCTGAGCAGGGCTGTTCTGCTGTCAAGGGCAATCATTGCCAGGCCTGTAACCACCGCCATTACTATGAGCTGTATGGTGTTTCCCGTAATGAACGGATCAAGTATGTTCCGCGGAAGCATGTCCAGGATCAGCTTTACCAGACCCGATGTCTGATCTATATTTATCCCGGTTCTGACAGTACTGAACCTGAAGAAGGGCAGAATGACAAGGCCGCATACCAGGGCGCAGATAAAGGTTCCCCCGATGAATCTCAGTATCAGCCTGTTTCCCACCTTCCTGAATTCCGTCATGCTGCCCATGCCGAAAACTCCGGTCATTACCGAAAGGAAAATCAAAGGAAGGGCGGTGATTATGAAAAGATTCATTATCGAGTTCTGAAGCGGTGTCAGGAAACTCTCTGCCACGTATGCCGTATATCCTGCAAAAAGGTGCATGCCGGCAAATCCGGTCAGCAGGGCTGCCAGTATTGCGATGATGATTTTCAGATTGCTGCCGGTTTTTTTCTGTCTGCTGACACTGAGAATGATCCTGTTTGTTCCCCGGCTGTAGGAATAGGACGGATTCAGGCCCAGGTTTGCCAGTATGCGGTTTCCCCAGCCGTTTTCTTCATCCCTGATTTCCATGGGGTTGAATTCCTCTCCCTCCACGGAAATGCACAGGTAGGATCTGCCGAATTTTCTGCCGGTGGAGAAGTAAAATTCCTTATCCTGACCGAAGCGGTCCATGAACCTCAGCATTATTTCTTCCATAAGAAGAGTTATGCGCAGGGCATTCCGCCGTTCAAGCTTTAAGCTTTCCAGCCAGCTTCCGGTTTCTTCTGTTACTTTGTTTATTTCAATGTTATTCAGCAGAAATCTGTTCATCTGATAAAAGATTATCAGAATATTCTTTGCGGTGCAATATTTATGTAAGATTAAAAAATGAAAAGGATTATGGAGCTGATCAGACTCGAACTGACTACCTTTTGAATGCCATTCAAACGCTCTACCTGGTGAGCTACAGCCCCATAATTACAATATATCATATATAATATTTTTTGTCAAAACCTGTTTTCAGTCCTGGATAGGTCTGAAATATGCAGGCATCTGTCTCTTGTGCCGGCTTCCGTTGTGGTATCTTTCCAGTATCTTCAGGTCTTCCGGGGATGCAGTGCCGTTCAGCAGGTAATTGTCTATGCTGGCATAGGTGATTCCCATATCCTTTTCGTCGGTCTGTCCTTCGTAAAGTCCTGCGGAAGGGGCTTTCTTTATGATGTTGGCCGGTGCTCCCAGATATTCCAGGAATTCGTATACCTCTTTTACCGTAAGGTCAACTATAGGGTTGAAGTCGCAGCCGCCGTCTCCCCATTTTGTGAAGTACCCCATGAAGGTCTCGCTTCTGTTTCCCGTACCGGCCACCAGCTTTCCCTCCGATGCTCCTATGGCATAGAGTGTGGTCATCCTGATTCTCGGTGCCATGTTGGTCAGGGCTGTCCGGTTGAGCTCTGTCTTTCCGTCCAGTGCCTTAAGAAGCTCCTTCTTGATCGGGGTTATATCCACGACCCTGGTTTCGATACCGAACTTTTCGGCTACTTCCAGGCCGTCTTTCATGTCTTCTTCGAAATTTCTCTTGGATTCGCAGGGCATGATGACTCCGGTGGTGTTGTCGCAGGCCATCTTGCTCAGTATTCCCACCAGCGCACAGTCTTTTCCGCCGCTGTTTCCGTAAACTATTCCCTTGGCTCCGCTTTTTGCAAGCAGATCCTTTATGAATGCAACTCTGTTTTCCAGCTCTTCCTTGTAGTTTCTCATGGTTTTATTTTATCATTTGCCCCTCTGCATAACAAGTGTAAATTGACAAAATCACTATAAAGGAATATTAATTTAATTAGTATATTATAATCAGGAACAGCTATGAAACAGGTCAGACAAGCATTAAGATTAAGCAATGTAGAATACGCAATCAGAGGTCCTGTCCTCGATGCGGCCCAGAAGCTTGAGAAAGAAGGTAGAAAGATTTATAAACTCAACATCGGAAATACCGGTGCATTTGATTTTGATATCGATCCCCGTATCAGGGAATATGTTATAGAGAATCTCGGCAAATCGGGCGGTTACTGCGATTCAAACGGACTTATTGAGGCCCGTGAGGCTATCCGTGATTATTATGTAAAGAAAGGATTCCCGAATATCGATACAGACAATATCTTTATCGGAAACGGTGTAAGTGAGCTTATTACCCTTACCACACAGGCTCTTATCAATCCGGGCGACGAACTTCTGGTTCCTTCTCCGGACTATCCGCTGTGGACTGCTGCAGTAAACCTCTCCGAAGGGCGTGCCGTTCATTACCTGTGCGACGAGGAATCGGGCTGGAATCCTGATCTAAAGGACATAGAAAGCAAGATTACATACAGGACAAAAGGTATTGTTCTCATAAATCCAAATAACCCTACAGGAAGCATTTATCCTAAGGAAATCATCGAAGGCATCGTGGATATTGCCAGAAGATACGGACTGGTGATTTTTTCAGATGAAATCTACGACAGAATCATCTACGACGGGGATGTTCACTATTCTCCTGCATGCTTCTCCCAGGATATCCTTACCATCACATTCAACGGACTTTCCAAGGCCCACCGTTCCTGCGGGCTCAGAGCCGGATGGATGGTTCTTTCGGGAAACAACAGGATTGCCGAGGATTACAAGATCGGACTCAGGACTCTTACCAGCATGAGACTCTGCAGCAATGTACCGGCTCAGCTTGCCATCAAGCCTGCCCTGGAACTGGACGATTCCATATTTGCCCTTACTGCAGAAAACGGAAGACTCCGCAGACAGAGGGATCTGTGTCATGAAATGCTGAATGCCATTCCGGGTGTTTCATGCATGAAGGCTGCCGCATCCCTTTATGTTTTCCCTAAGTTTGATACAGTCAGGTTCAATATCAAGAATGACGAGAAATTTGTTCTGGACTTCCTTGAAAAGAAGAATGTACTTCTGGTTCCGGGCTCCGGCTTCAACTGGAAATATCCGGATCACTGCAGAATAGTATTCCTTCCTTCAGAAGAAGATCTCAGGGAATCCCTGACCCGTCTGGGCGAGTTCCTTGAAACCTACAGACAGGAATAAGGGAGTTTCAGGTGGAAATAATCGAGAGAACCGATACGGTAACCAGAGTCAGGTGCGGCGAAAGGGAGATAACACTTCTCGGAACAGCACATGTTTCCCGCGAAAGCGTGGAGGAGGTCAGAAGCTTCATAGAGAACGAGAAGCCGGACCGGGTGTGCGTTGAGCTTGACGAAAGACGCCTTAAATCCATGAGCGAAGGGAGCAATTGGGAAAATCTCGATATCTACAAAATCATAAAGACAGGTCAGACCTTCTTCTTCCTGGCCAATCTGGCAATGTCTGCCTTCCAGAAGAAAATCGGTGCCAACCTGGACATAAAGCCGGGAGAGGACATGAGACAGGCGGTGGAGATTTCCAAAGCCAACAACATTCCATTTACCCTGGCAGACCGCGACATTCAGACTACTCTCAAAAGAGCCTGGAAGCTTTCCAGCGTTTCGGAAAAGAGCAGGATGATAAATTCTCTTGCCGGATCAGTATTCTCCAAGGAAGATGTTTCCGAGGAAGAGATAGAGCAGCTTAAAAAGAGAAGTGCCCTGGAGGACATGATGCAGGAGATGGCGGAATATCTTCCGTCGGCCAAGACTGCGATTATTGACGAAAGGGACTGCTATCTGGCCTCCAGGATTTACGCCTGTACAGAAAGGCGTATTGTGGCTGTTCTGGGAGCAGGGCATATTCCGGGTATTCTCCGCCATTTCGAAAAGTTTGAGGCAGAAGGGAAGATTGCCGATGTTTCAGCCATAGATTCCGTACCTCCGAAAAGCAAGGCGGCAAAGGTTATCCCGTGGCTTATCCCGGTTCTTTTTGCAGCTATCATAGTTACAGGTTTTTTCCATGCCGGTACCGAGAAAAGTACCGATATGCTTATTCATTGGTTTGTGGTAAAAGGGGCCTTGGCATCTCTGGGTGCATTGGCGGCTCTGGCTCATCCCCTTACCATATTGGCGGCATTCTTTGCAGCACCCCTTACATCCCTTAATCCTACCATCGGCGTAGGCATGGTTTCCGGTATCCTGGAAGCAGTGCTGCGCAAGCCTAAGGTTAAGGATTTCCAGTCCCTGGCCGATGATATCATGACAGTAAAGGGTTTTTTCAAAAACGGAATAACCCATATCCTGATTGTGTGCCTCATGACAAGCATCGGGGGCGTTGTGGGGACTATTATTGTTTTTCCTTGGCTTCTGGCCCTTTTGCAGTAGAGTCGAACACAGCCTTTATTCCCTCGTTTACGGTTTTTATTTCCCTGTGTCTTATTCCCAGGGCATTCCGTGTCCCTTCAGCTCCGGCCGGTGATACAAATACCTTGCATCCGAATTCAGCTGCAGTTTTCTCCCTGCCCGAAACATTGCTTACATTGAGAACCTCGCCGGTAAGGCTCAGCTCTCCGGAGGCGGCCAGGCTGTTTGATATCGGAATTCCTGTTCTGGCAGAGTAGAGCGTCATGGCTATGGCCAGTTCGATTCCCACATCCCGTATCTTTATCCCTCCGGCCACATTTACATAGATATCGTGATCGGAGAACTTGAGCCCGCAGTGCTTCTCAAGGATGGCAGCCACCCTGGAAATTACGGAGCTGTCGATTTTTTCGGAAAATATTCTGGATATGCCTGTTTTTGACGGAACCGTAAGTGCCTGCAGCTCCACCAGAAAGACTCTGGTGCCCTCGTAGACAGGAGCAATGCATACTCCCGGCGGGACGGTGTTGTCCTCCCGTTTGTTAAGGAAAACCGTTTCCGGATTCCTTATCTGAACCAGGCCGTTCTGTTCCATTCTGAAAAGGCCGAATTCATCTATGGAGCCGTATCTGTTCTTGGCGGCCCTGACTATACGCAGGTTGTTTCCGGCGCTCTCGAAATAGAGTACCGTATCCACCATATGCTCTATGGTTTTTGGGCCGGCAATGATTCCTTCCTTGGTTACATGGGCTATCATCATGACTGCGCCCCCTTTCTGCTTGGCCCAGTCTGTAAGCATTCCGCAGCTGTACCTGAGCTGGGTGGCTGTACCGGCGGTATTCCCTATTTCGGCCGATACCATGGTCTGGACGGAATCCAGTATCACAAATTCGTATTTTCCGGTATTGAGTACCTTAAGTACGGAATCCAGGTTGGTGTCGCAGAGTACCTCAAGCCCGGTATCCTTTATTCCCAGCCTGTCGGCTCTCTGCCTGATCTGGGCAGCCGATTCTTCTCGCGACACATAAAGGACCTTGTGTTTTTTCCCTGCAGATATTTCTGATGCCAGCTGGAGCATGAGGGTGGATTTTCCTATTCCCGGTTCTCCCCCTATCATAACGGAAGAGCCCTTCATGATTCCGCCTCCGAGAACACGGTCTATTTCCTCGGTGCCTGTGAATATCCTTGTACTTTCTCCCGCTCCGCATTCCGAAAGGGGCTTGGGTACGGAAACCTGGGATGCAGCCGAAAGCTTCTGGGGCTTTTTGCTTACCTTGCTTTCGGAAAAGCTGTTCCATGTGCCGCATGACGGGCACCGGCCTGTCCACTTGAATTCCCTGTGTCCGCAGTTATCGCAGATAAAAACTGTTTTTTCGTCCATACAGATATTTAAACATTACTTGCAGAATTTATCAATGATAGATTTATATTGAAACAGGAAAACAAAAAAGTTATATTTTATATATGAAATACAAAGGAATTATTTTTGATCTTGACGGAACTCTTGTGGATACATTGGAAGATATCTGCGGTTATATAAACCTTATTCTTGAAAGATACGGCTATCCGCTGTTTCCGTTTGAGAAAATCACATCTATTCTGGGAATGGGGCTCAAGTCTGCCCTGAAGCTGGCGCTTCCCGAGGGAGTGGGGGATGACGATGCATATCTGACAAAGCTTACCGATGAGCTGATTGCCGAGTACGATGCTTCTCCCGTTGTAAAGACAAAACCCTACCGAGGTATTCCGGAATTGCTTGACGAACTTGAAAAAATGAATATTCCCATGGGAATATTTTCCAATAAGACCCATGAGGTAACTCTGAAGGTAGTTGACCAGATTTTCGGTCTGGACCGTTTCAAGGGGGTAGAGGGCTCCGTGGAGGGCAGACCCCGCAAGCCGGCTCCCGAAGGGGCATTTGCGGTTATGGAAAAGCTTGGTCTCTCCCGGGATGAGATTCTCTATGTGGGAGATACGGAGATGGATCACAAGACTGCTCTGGCAGCCGGTTTCAGAGATGTAAGCGTACTCTGGGGATTCAGGACCCGGGAGCAGCTGGAAGCTGTGGGTGCAGAAAACTTCATTACAGATCCTGCAGAAATCCTTGCTTATTTCAGATAGGAGAGAATTATGGAAAAAGCAGAAATCATCAGATTGGCTGAAGAATATA
>JAZNLX010000177.1:0-2691 GCA_045579325.1 Spirochaetia bacterium | reverse complement strand
CGGAGGAAAGTGCGTGGATACAAGTATGGGGCTTACTCCTCTCGCAGGTGTTCTCATGGGAACAAGATGCGGTGACATCGACCCAAGTGTTGTAACATACATGGAACAGATTACAGGTATGCACGGTCAGGAAATGGCTGATTACCTCAACAAGAAGAGCGGTCTCCTCGGAGTTTCCGGTATTTCCAGCGACAAGAGAGATATCGAAAACGCAATGCTCGAAGGAAACGAAAGAGCTAAGCTTGCAAGCGACATGCTCAACTACCAGATCAAGAAGTTCGTAGGTGCATACACAGCAGCAATGGGCGGACTCGACTGTATCGTATTCACAGGCGGTATCGGAGAAAACGACAAAATCGTAAGACAGGAAGTTTGTGCCGACATGGAATTCTTCGGTCTCTCAATCGATCCTGCTCTCAACGACAGAAAAGGCAGAGATATCGTAGATATCACAGGACCGGACAGCAAGGTTAAGGTTCTTATCATCTGTACAAACGAAGAGCTCATGATCGCAAGAGATACAATGGCTCTCGTAAAGAAGGACTGACCTTAAACGGTATTTCCTTTGACAAGCCGCACTTCGGTGCGGTTTTTTTCTTGAAGGGCAATGAAATTTCTTAAAGTCTTGTTACTGACTGTACTAGTTATTCTCTCTTCCTGTGACAGGTTTCAGGAAAACCGGAAGATAGTTCTCCGGACTGACAGACCTGAGCTTATTGCCTATGCCGAGGCATACAATGCGGAAAGCGAGTACAAGGTAGAAGTGGTCTACAGTGCAGAGCCGGCCAAGGAACTGGCAGACGGAAAATGTACGGCAGACCTGGTCATTGCCCCTTATCTTAATTCAAAGCAGGTAACAGACAGTCTGATGCCTCTGGACAATCTTTTTACCGAATCGGTTCTGGACAGGGACAGCTTTTACCGGGAAGCCCTTGAGCAGGGACGTACCGAAAAAGGGCAGGTGGCTCTTCCGGTCTCTTTCAACATTCCGGTTTTTCTCTTCAGAAGCGGAGAGGTAAAACATTCGGTAAGCTCTTTCAATCTGGACAGCAACAGCTTTGCAGTCATCTGTAGCGAATTCAACAGCAGCAAGACTTCATATAGGAAAAGCAGCTTTTCTCCCCTCTGGGACAATCGGATTCCGTTTTTCTTCGCGCTTCTTTCAGACAACAATTTCTACGAAAGCGAAAACGGAAAATTTACCGTCAACGATGTACAGCTGGAAAACAGGCTGCAGTTCATGCGGGGGCTTATTTCAAGATTCTCCGGAGATTTTGACGGAGAAAGATATTTCAGGGAAAAATTCCTTTATATGCCGCAGCTGGAGCTGCTTGAAAAAAGAAGGATTTTCTTTTCGTTTTCCGATGTGGCCAGCTTCAGCAATATTCCGGAAAGCAGCCGCAGGAATCTCAATTTCAGATTTTATCTTAATGAAAAGAACCGGATTGCAGTATGTGAAAACATGCTTTATGCGGCTATTCCCGGGAAAAGCGGAAACAGCAAGGGGGCCGGGGATTTTCTTGCATGGATGATGAATGAGAAGGTCCAGACAGAAATGCTCGGTAATGCAGAAAACCGCAAGATCCGCGGCTTCGGTATTGCAGGAGGGTTTTCCTCCCTCAAGGGGGTCAACGAAAAATCTTTCCCAAAGCTGTATCCTTTCATGGTGGGGCATATCCCTACAGAGGAGATTCTCAGCTTTCCGGTTCCGTGTCCGCCCGATTTTGACAGACTCCGGGACGAGGCCATCATCCCTTGGCTCTATACCCAGACAGGGCAGCCGTCAACCACATCCGATCTTATGGATACAGTTGACAGCTGGCGCCGTATGAATGCCGCCCTATGATTTTCTCCTGTGACCGGTAACTCCCCGGAGAGGGCTGAAAATAGTATAATTGTTTTTTGATTTAAGCGGTGAAGCTTTGAATACCTTGTCCCACATGGTTCTGCTTTCCATGCACATGTACACAGGTACTGTATCAAGGGGCGAGAGTCTTTCCCTGAGAAATTTCAGTATCTTTCCCCTGTGGTTCTGTATATATCTGTATTTTCCGTCGGCACATCTCACAAATTCATCCAGCAGGTAGTGAAGATATCCTTCCGGTGCCTCTTCTTCCATCTTTTCCTTCAGGCTTGCACTGTACCTTATGGTTCCCAGACTTATCCAGCTGACCTTTTCCTTTGGAAATGCCAGCAGCCGGTCCGCTGTTTCTCCGTACAGCTTTTCCCAGTCCCCTTCCGCAATTATCGGGTCGAAATGGAATGCCACGTTATAGCCTGCCTTTACTGCCTTTTCGGCTGCTTCCAGTCTTTCGTCCAGCAGGAATGTGTCGGTTTCTTCCCTTTCTATTATTTCAGGGGGATTGACAGAAAAGCCTATGACAGCATTTCCCTTGTTTTCGATATGGAGAAGATGATCTATGAAAGGGGTCTTGGTTTTCATTTCGAACCAGACGTTGCCGTAGGGGGCAAGCTCCCGTACAAAGGTTTCCGACATGCCGAAAAGGGGATCAAACTGAAGGGAATCCCCCGTTTCTCCCGTTCCGACCCTTACAACCCGGTCCGGATTCTTTTCTGCAATGGCCTTGATCTGTGCTATTGTGGGTGCCGGATCCGCATAGACGGTAACCGGGGCAAAATTCAGGTAGCTTTTCATGATACAGTAGGAACAGCCCAGGGTGCAGCCCAGGT
>JAZNLX010000176.1:0-4059 GCA_045579325.1 Spirochaetia bacterium | reverse complement strand
GAAGGGGCAAGAGACTATCTGGTTCCGAGCCGTGTGAGAGAGGGCTGCTTCTACGCACTTCCTCAGTCTCCTCAGCTTTTCAAGCAGATTCTCATGACTGCAGGCTTTGACAGATATATCCAGATTGCAAAATGTTTCAGGGATGAGGATCTGAGAGCCGACAGACAGCCGGAGTTCACACAGGTGGACATGGAAATGTCTTTTGTTTCACAGGACGACATCATCAATATCGTGGAAGGACTTTTCAAGGTTCTCTTCAAGGAATTCTTCGATGTTGACCTCAAGCTTCCTCTCACAAGAATGCCTTATAAGGAAGCAATGCTCAAGTACGGCTGCGACAAGCCGGATCTCCGTTTCGGACTCGAAATCAACGAGCTTTCAGACATCTTTGCCAATACAGAGTTCTCCGTATTCAAGAATACTCTGGCCAAGGGGGGCAAGGTAAGAGGTATCAACCTTAAGGGGGCATGCGACAAGCTCACAAGAAAAGATCTGGATGCCATGACAGACTTTGTAAAGCCTCTCAGAGGAAAGGGTGTGGCATGGATCAAGATGAATGCCGACGGACCGCAGTCTCCTATCATCAAGTTCTTTACAGAGGACGAGGCCAAGGCACTTTACGAAAGAATGAATGCCGAAACAGGCGACGTTCTTATCTTTGTAGCAGATACAGAAAAGATTGTATGCAACTGTCTCTCCGAGCTCAGAAACTTCTTCGGAAAGAAGCTTGCACTTTATGATGAAAACGAAAAGCATCTTTCATGGATTGTTGATTTCCCTATGTTCGAGCTTGATGACAACGGCAGACTTTCTGCAGTACACCATCCTTTCACAGCACCTGTGGCAGAGGATATGGACAAGCTTTATTCCGGAGATCTTCTTAATATCAGAACAGATGCATACGATATCGTATTCAACGGACACGAGGCCGGCGGCGGAAGTATCAGAATCCACGATCCTGAGGTACAGGCAAAGGTTCTGGAGGTTCTCGGAATTCCTGCAGAGCAGGCAAAGGAGCAGTTCGGATTCCTTCTGGATGCCCTGGAGCTAGGAACACCGCCGCACGGAGGACTTGCACTGGGTCTGGACCGTCTCGTAATGCTTTTCCTGGGAACAGATTCCATCAGAGACGTAATTGCATTCCCGAAAACACAGAAGGCAACCTGTATGATGTGCGATACACCGTCAGTTGTTTCCAAGGAGCAGCTTGAGGAGCTTCATATCGAAGTTACCCTTCCACCTGCGGAAGAGACAAAATAATCAGGGCCTGTAAGGTATCCCGACAGAAGCGGAGTGTTATGCTCCGCTTTTTTTATTGTCAGCCAGTTGCTCTATCACTCGATGAAGTTGAAAAATATTTCCTTACATTGAATCAGGTTTGAAATAATTCCTGTAATCAATGCAAGGAGAAAACATGAGTGAAAAAATATTTATTCCATATGACATGAAGCTTCTGGATCCCAAGGTGGACAGTACCTTCAAGACTCTCTTCACCCGGTCTGCCCCTGGCTCGGAAACCGCCCTGAAAGGGCTTGTAAAGGCAGTCACCGGCTATGAACCTGAAGAAATAACCATCCTCAACAGCGAACTTCCAAAGGATATCGCCCATGCCAAGGATATAAGGCTGGATCTCAGCTGCCGTATGAAGGACGGAAGCCTTATCGACATCGAGATGCAGACCTTCTTCGGAAACGATAATCTCCGGCTCAGGTCCCTATACTACGGCTGCCGCATGGTATCGTCTGCCGAGATGAAGGGGCATTACTACCGCAGGCTTCCCAGGGTATATCAGGTGATGTTCACCAACTTCAGGCTCTTTGAGGAAAACGATGATTTCGTACAGAGCTTCAGGATGCAGAGCGGGGATATAGAGCTGACCGACAGGCTTCAGATAATCTTCATACAGATGCCTCTGGTGGAGATAGGAGAGAGGGAGATAAAAAACTTGTCTGAACTGGAGAAATGGGTTATATTTTTAAGAGACGGAACTGACAGGACAAAAAGGGATATCCTTAACAGCATAATGGAAAGCAGTCCGGAAATCATGAATACCGGAGGAATACTGATGAACATAAGCAAGGATCTGAAGGAATGGGCCATACAGGAAAGCCGGATAAAGGGAGAGCTTGATTACCAGTCGGGACTCCTTGCCTCCTATGACACAGGCCTTGAGAAAGGGCTTGAACAGGCCGCCCGAGGCATGAAGGCAAAAAATATTCCGTCAGAAACCATATCGGAAATCACAGGTCTCACCCAAGAACAGATAGCGGCGCTCTGAAACAGGACATTACCGAATTCTCTCCAGCCAGGCCCTGATCACGGAAAGGACATACTTCTGTTCCTCTTCTGTAAGAGCTCTTCCTTTGGGTATGCGGTGCCATTTTTCAAGGCAGCCGCGACAGCAGCAGCCGGTGGCGTGCTGGGCTATGAATACAGGATGATTTTTCATGGGAGTCTGTTTCCCGTCATTGGGAATATCTGCAGGAAAAAGCCTGACAGCCAGAAGATCGGCTGCATGCTGCATTATGGTTTCAATTCCCTTTTCCTGAAAATAGGCAAGCTCCCGTCTTCTCAGGCGGAAGCTGCTTCTGAAATCTGATTTTCCCAGCTGCAGGAACAGTTCATCAAGATTGCCGTACATCTGCGCTTTTATTTTGTTGTGATATAGCTCTTTTCAAAGCCTTTGATTGCCTTTACGCCCGGAAGCTGTTTTTCAGCCTCTGCTTTTGTTGCAAAAGGGCCGGCCTTTACCTTGTGGAGGCTTTTTCCGTCTGCTGCCACACTCTGTACCACTGCCTTGAAGCCCTTTTCCTCCAGGCTTTTCTTGACATTTTCGGCATTCTGCTGAGCAGAGAACGATCCTACCTGGATCCAGAACTGTACTCCGGAGGCCGGAGCTGTTGTCTGTGCCGCCGGTTTTGTCTGTGTTGCAGGCTTGGTCTGGATAACCTTCTTTTCCGGCTGCTTTACCTCAAGCTTGGTTTTTGCCTCCGGGGCAGGTTCCTTTACTGCAGGCTTTGGGGGAACGATAAGGGGAGCGGCCTCCTTTTTAGGTGTTTCCGGTACCGCAATCAGAGCCTTTGCCTTGGGTTCGGTTTTGGGCTGTTGTTCCTTGACTGTATCTGCCTTTGCCCATTCCACCGGCTTTATATCTTTTTCCTGTATTGCGGCTGCGTTGTCCGACGGGAGGAAAATAAACATTCCTGCACCCAGAAGAACAAGTACAAGTACCGCAACTGAGAGAATAGTCCATAAAAATTTCTGCTGTTCCATACCTACATCCTTTTTTTCAGTATTTTCTCTATTTTTTCAGCAGTTTTTTCTCTGCTGCCGACATTTCTTACAGTAATAATATCGGCAGAAGAATTATAATTTTTAGGATTCATCTTCCTTTGAGTCCAAATTCTTTTGAAAACTGCCTTTCCCGGCAGATTATCCCTTTTTATTCCTCTGAAAAACCTGATTACCCACGGAGCATCCACCCAGAAAACCAGATCGCAGAGTCTGTCCAGCTTCATTTCAAAGAGAATGGCCGCATTCACGATGACATTTTTCTTTTCACCGATGATTTTTTCGGTCATCCTTATCATTTCGGGATGAACAATGCTTTCCAGCCTTTTTCTTGCTGCCGGATCGGAGAAGACTATGGCTCCCAGCGCTTTACGGTCTACGGTTCCGTCCTCTTTGCCGATTCCCTTTCCGAAGGTCTCCATAAGCTTTTCTCTCTGATTGATCAGTGCGGCGTGTCCCAGCTTATCCACATCCACATGGTAGAATCCCATTCTCTCCAGAGGAAAGATAACGCTGTTCTTTCCGGCACAGTATTTGCCTGCTACTCCTATAACCATCAGTGCATGTCTCCCCAGCTGTCTGCTGTCTCTATGCTTACCCGAAGAGGGACTTTCAGCCTGACTGCATTTTCCATCTCTTCCCGAACGATTTCCATGAGCTTTTCCACTTCTCTTTCCGGTGCCTCAAAAATCAGCTCGTCGTGGATCTGAAGCACCATCCTGGTATCCAGCCCCTCTTTCCTGAGCCTTTTTGAAATGTTGATCATGG
>JAZNLX010000175.1:0-2017 GCA_045579325.1 Spirochaetia bacterium | reverse complement strand
AACAGTTCTTCTGCCTTCTTCATTTCATAGGAGAAAATAGAAATACAGTCCGTAACTTCTCCCCCTGCCGCCCTGACTACATCCACAGCTTCGATACTGCTCTTTCCGGTGCTGATCAGGTCCTCAATGATAAGAACCTTTGCCTTCGGAGGAATATTGCTGGAAATATTGGATTTGATCCATACAAAAGGTTTTTCAAAAATATCTGCAAGAAGAATTCCGTGAGGAATACCGGCAGTAGCTGTACCTCCGATATAGTTAAAGGAGTTTACGCCGATTCTCTTCTTTATGATATGCGCCATATATCCGACGATTGTCATCCAGTTATCATAATGGGAAATAAGAAGACGGTTATCGCAGTAGATAGGGCTGAGAATACCGGAAGCATACCTGAACGGATTTTCAGGAGAAAGGGCAACTGCCTTTATCTCAAGAAGTGTTTCGGCTGCATTTTCGGCAATGAAGTTGTCTATGTTCTCAGAATATTCCTCGACCTTGTCATCCGGTGCAGGCATTCTGATTATACCCTTGTTGAGAGCTCTTCTGTACAAAGCCACCTGATTTGTAAGAGCAAATACCCTGCTGTCCTCGATTGCGGAATAAATAGTAAGGAATCCCAGAACATTGCATCCGGTTCCTTCCACGGCAGCTTTGAGACTGTCGATTTCTTCCTTGCTGTAGATTGCATCCACAAAAATCAGACCTCTGTCACCTTCGCTGATTTTTCCTTCGATACGGTTCTTTTTTCCGTGATCCTTTGCTGTTGCGCGAACGTAAACCATCGGCATGGCACATTCACAGGCAATCATTGCAGAAAAAATGATACCCGGGTTATCAAAGCCGATAAGAACATCCGGTTGCATGACCTTGTTGTACATCAGTTCAATCAGAGCTTCCTTGAAGAATTTACGGATTTCGAAATCCTTTACAAGCACTGTGGAATCCAACCTGATTTCAGGAGTGAAAACTACGGCACCGCTCTGAATCAATTTGTCTTTTACGTTTTTCTTGTTTAATATCAACATGAATAAATTATAATACATAAAAAAAATTTTTAAAAGATATTATTGACATAAAATCGACAATATGCTATGTTTGTTCATGTCAGCGGGGGATTAGCTCAGCTGGGAGAGCGCCTGCCTTACAAGCAGGATGTCGGCGGTTCAATCCCGTCATCCCCCATAAAGGTAAACATTCAGATGTTTACCTTTTTTTTTGCTTTTTTTTCTTCTTTTCATGTGATATATTCTTTATTTATGAAACCGATTCTTCTGGCAACAGCACTTTTTTTCCTCTTTTCCTGCAGTGACCCGAAATGGAACAGCGAATATGACTGGGATGTTAATTCCATTCCCGATGTAAAAAAAGCGGAAAATACATCTGTCTACTCTGCCGGAAGCTACGGAGGAACCTGGAGAGGTACCTATGCGGAGGATCCCAAGAGTTTTAACCCCTTCTCCAATCTGGACGGCTCCCATACGGTGGTTACGGAACTTATCCTGGACTATCTGTTTGATTACAACACCGAAACCAAGGAATGGAGCGGAAATATCGTCAGGGACTTTACTGTAATTACAGATACAGAAAATGACAGAATGGAGCTGAAATGCAGGCTCAGGGATGATATTTACTGGAGCGACGGTGTCAGGATGACGGCGGATGATGTGGTCTGGTATTTTAAAAATATAGAAAACAATAAAGAAATATATCCGCTGGGAGAACAGGGGCTCTACATAACCATGCCCGACGGCTCCAGGGAAAAATACACAATAGAGCTTAACGGGGAATTTGAGTTTACTTACAGGTTTCCCAGAATAGTCAGCGAGCCCATGCTGGTGGTAAACACCGGGAACATTGTACCGCGTCACATCTGGGAACCGGTTATAAAAGAGGGCAAGAAAAGCGCGGAAGCTTTCTGGGGAGTAAATACCCCTCCCGAGAAGCTTGTGGGAAACGGTCCTTTCCTGCTGGAGTGGAGAATTCCGGGAGACAGGATAATTTTCAGGTGAAATCCCTC
>JAZNLX010000174.1:0-1819 GCA_045579325.1 Spirochaetia bacterium | reverse complement strand
CACAAATAGAACAGAAATGGCAGAAGTACTGGGAAGAAAACAAGACTTTCCGTGCTGTAGAGGATCCGGCCATTCCGCCGGAGAAGAGAAAATATGTTCTCGATATGTTTCCTTATCCGTCAGGAGCAGGTCTTCATGTAGGACACCCTGAAGGGTATACAGCTACAGATATCTACTGCAGATATCTCAGGATGAACAACTATGCGGTTCTCCATCCGATGGGATTTGACTCCTTCGGTCTGCCGGCTGAAAACTATGCAATCAAGACAGGGACTCACCCTGAAGTAACAACAGAAAAGAATATCGACGTGTTCCGTCGTCAGATCAAGTCTCTGGGACTCAGCTACGACTGGGACAGGGAAGTTTCCACATGCTCCGTGGACTACTACAGATGGACACAGTGGATTTTCCTTAAATTATATGAAAAAGGGCTTGCCTACGAATCTGAGCAGCCTATCAACTTCTGCCCTTCCTGCAAGACAGGTCTTGCCAACGAGGAGGTAAAAGAGGGTAAATGCGAACGCTGCGGAACTTCCGTAATCAGAAAGAATATCCGCCAGTGGATGCTTAAGATCACTGCCTACGCAGACCGCCTCCTTGAGGATCTGGAGGGACTGGATTGGCCTGAGGCTATCAAGGCAATGCAGCGCAACTGGATCGGAAGAAGCGAAGGTGCGGCAGTATTCTTCAAGCTTGAGAATTCCGAGGATACCCTTGAAGTCTACACAACAAGATGCGATACACTTTTCGGTGCCACATACATGGTAATCGCACCTGAGCATCCTCTTGTGGAAAAGCTTACAACAGCAGACAGAAAGGAAGAGGTCCTGAAATACCTTGACATGGCGGCTCACAAATCCGACCTGGAAAGAACAGACCTGGCAAAGGACAAGACCGGTGTATTCTCCGGCTCCTACGCAATCAATCCTGTAAACGGTGAAAAGATTCCGATCTGGATTGCAGACTATGTTCTTATTTCCTACGGTACAGGTGCCATCATGGCTGTTCCTGCCCACGACGACAGGGACTGGGAATTTGCCAAGAAATTCAACCTTCCTATCGTGGAGGTTCTGAAGTCCAAGGTTGATATCCAGCAGCAGGCATGGACAGAGGACGGAGAGCATGTGAACTCACAGTGGCTTGACGGGCTCAACAAGAAGGATGCCATCGATAAGATGCTGGAATTCCTGGAAAAGAACAACTGCGGACACAAGGCTGTAAACTACAAGCTCAGGGACTGGATTTTCTCACGTCAGCGCTACTGGGGAGAACCGATTCCGGTGGTTCACTGTCCTAAGTGCGGAAATGTCCCTCTCAATGAAAAGGATCTTCCTCTTACATTGCCTGAGGTTCAGAGCTATCTTCCTACAGGAACCGGAGAATCTCCTCTTGCAGCCATCAGGGACTGGGTAGAGACCACATGTCCTGTATGCGGAGCCCCTGCGGAAAGAGAAATCAATACAATGCCTCAGTGGGCCGGTTCGTGCTGGTACTACCTGAGATATATCGATCCTAAGAATTCAGAGCAGTTTGTTGCACCTGAGAAAGAAAAATACTGGATGCCGGTAGACCTTTACGTGGGTGGTGCCGAGCATGCGGTTCTCCATCTTCTCTATGCCCGTTTCTGGCATAAGGTTCTTTACGATTTCGGTCTTGTTACCACCAAGGAGCCGTTCCAGAGACTGGTTAACCAGGGAATGATCCTGGGAGAGGGAGGCGTGAAGATGTCAAAGAGCCTCGGAAACGTTATCAACCCGGACGAGGTAATCAAGGATTTCGGTGCCGACTCCATGCGTCTCTACGAAATGTTCATGGGACC
>JAZNLX010000173.1:0-3212 GCA_045579325.1 Spirochaetia bacterium | reverse complement strand
ACCGTACCCTGTTTATATGCAGGAAAGGGAAAACCCGGAAATCGCTGCACGCTTTGAATCTCTCCAGAGTCTGGTAAGTGCCATCAGAACCATGAGAAGCGAGCTTACAGTGCCTCCTGCAAAGAAGGTAAGGGTAATGCTGAAGCTTGAAGAAAGCCTGACAAAGGATGATTTCTTTGTAAGGAATAGCGCACTTATCGCACAGCTCATTTCTGCATCTTCAGTGGAATTTGTTTCCGCAAAGCCTGAAGAAAGCGGTTGTGTCATGGTAGCCGGAGCAGGATTCGAGGCTTATATCTCCGTTAAGGATGTTATTGATATTCCTCAGGAAATAGCAAAGCTTAAAAATGATATCGCAAAGAGCGAAAAGCTTCTCCAGAAGTCATTGAAAAAGCTTGAAAATCCTGAATTCATGAGTAAGGCAAAGCCTGATGCCATTGAAAAAGAACAGGCAGCAAAGGAAGAGCTTACAGTTCTTATCGAAAAGAAGAAAAGCTACCTTGCGGAATTATCATAAGGGAGTAAAGAAGTGAGACTCAGCAGATATTTTATCAAAACATTCAAGGAAGCTCCTAAGGAAGCAGAGGTTGTCAGCCATATTCTTATGCTCCGTGCGGGAATGATCCAGAAACTGGCGGCCGGTATCTACAATTACCTTCCTATGGCTTACAGATCCATCAACAAGATCGAGAAGATCATCAGGGAAGAGCTTGACAAGAGAGGGTGTCAGGAATGTCTCATGCCTGCGGTACAGCCGGGTGAACTCTGGCAGGAAAGCGGCAGATGGAGCTATTACGGACCTGAACTTCTCAGATTCAAGGACAGGAAAAATGCCGAATACTGCCTCGGACCTACTCACGAAGAGGTAATTACTGACATGGTAAGGAGAAACCTTAAGTCCTACCGTCAGCTTCCATGGAACATATATCAGATTCAGGGCAAGTTCCGCGACGAGGTACGTCCCCGCTTCGGACTCATGAGAGGACGCGAGTTCATCATGAAGGATGCCTACAGTTTCGACGTTAACGAGGAAGAAGCAATCAAGAGCTACAACCTTATGTACGAAGCCTATACAGCTATTTTCAAGCGCTGCGGACTCAGGTTCAAGGCGGTAGATGCCTCCACAGGTGCCATCGGAGGAGAGCTTTCCCACGAGTTCCAGGTGCTGGCCGATTCCGGAGAGGATGCAATCCTTTCATGCAGCAAGTGTGACTATGCGGCAAATGTGGAAAAGGCTGTGGCCGACAGGGTTATTCCGACACCTGACAGAAGTGCTTTGGAGGAGATGCAGGAAGTTGCCACACCGGGCAGGAAGACCATTGAAGAAATTTCAGGTTTCCTGAACAAGGGGGCAGAGCATTTCATCAAGACCCTTATCTTCATTGTGGATGAGGAACCGGTTGCAGTTCTGGTACCGGGCGAACAGGATGCCAACGAAGCCAAGATCCAGTCTGTACTCAAGGCAAACAGCGTTCTCCCTGCAGATGAAGAAACAGTAAAGAGAGTTACAGGTGCAGAGGTGGGTTTTGCCGGACCTGTCAACCTGAAGGAAAAAATAAGAATCGTGGCCGACAAGCAGATTTACGGCAGGGTAAACCTGATCTGCGGAGCCAACAAGACAGATGCCCATCTTACAGGTATCGATCCGGAAAGGGATTTCAAGGCAGATGTGATCGGCGACGTTACTTTTGCCAAGGTTGGTGAGAAATGTCCTCACTGCGACGGAGTTCTCGAGGAGTTCCGCGGTATCGAGGTAGGACAGGTATTCCATCTGGGAACAAAGTATTCTGCCCCTATGCACTGTACATTCCTGGACAAGAACGGAAAGGAAAGCGTGGCTGTCATGGGCTGCTACGGAATCGGTGTTACCAGAACCATGGCTGCATTCATTGAGCAGAACCATGATGAGAAAGGTATCATCTGGTCTCCTGCGGTTGCCCCTTTTGAGGTTGCAGTAATTCCTCTCCACGGAAACAATCCACAGGTTGTGGAAGTGGCCGAGAACACATACAGATCACTGCTTGACTGCGGTGTGGATACAATTATCGATGACCGTGACGAAAGAGCCGGCTTCAAGATGAACGATGCGGAACTTATCGGTTTCCCTGTTCAGGTTCTTGTGGGCGGAAAGAGTGTTGAAAACGGCAAGGTGGAGGTCAAGGTCAGAAGAACCGGCGTTACCGAGCTTGTGGACATTGACAAGGCAGTAGAATACGTAAGAGAGCTTCTGAAAACTCTCTGAAACGGGAAGTTATGAACAGAATAGCTTTTATCGGTGGGGGCAACATGGCGTATGCCCTTGCCGGATCTTTTTTCAGAGGAGATTCCTCTATCAGGATTTCAGTCTGCGATCCTGATGAAAAAAGGGGCAGACTCTTCAGGGAGACTTTCGGCGAAAACGTGACTCTCTTTGAAGACTTCAATATGATGGCTGAAAATGCGGATCTTTTGATTCTTGCCGTAAAACCTCAGGTTTTGCCTGAAGTGGCTGAAAAGCTGAGGGTCGGGAACTGCACGGTGCTTTCCATTGCGGCCGGCATTTCACTTACAGCTCTGGAAAAATTTTTCCCGGGAGTTCCGCTGGTCCGCCTTATGCCCAATACACCGTGTCTGGTGGGGGAAATGGCAGGGGGAGTAGTTTTCAGCCCGTCTGTAACGGAAAATCAGAAAAACGAAATAATGAGACTTCTCTCCATGGCCGGTTCCGTGGTGGAAGTGGAAGAAGCTCTCATGGACGGTGTTACCGGACTCAGCGGTTCCGGACCTGCCTTTGTGGCCAGGCTTATCGAAGCCTTTATCAAAGCCGGTGTCAGGACAGGGCTTTCGGAGGAGCAGTCCAGGTTTCTTACTCTGGCCACATTCAGCGGTACGGCAAAACTTCTTGCCGAAAAGAAAATGACACCCGAAGAGCTGGTAACCATGGTTTCCAGTCCTAAAGGAACCACCGTGGCAGGGCGTGAAAAGCTTGAGGCCTCCGATTATGCGGAAATTATTTCCGAAACAGTGATTGCTGCCGCAGAACGGAGCAGGGAGCTGGGAAATGGAAGAAAATAACAAGGTTGGAATTGCTGTTCAGGCAGAAAATGCCAAAAGAAAAAGCTTTGATCTTGCAGGAACCGGGACAGAAGAGAGAAATCTGGTCCTAAGGCTTCTTGCAGGACTTATCAGGGAAAACCTGGATATCATTTATCAGAAAAATCTGGAAGACATGG
>JAZNLX010000172.1:0-9564 GCA_045579325.1 Spirochaetia bacterium | reverse complement strand
CAGAACAGAAGCTGAATCCGGGTCACCTCCCAGGGAGATGTGGGATCTGTAAGCTTCGTCCACGGCACACATTGCCATGTTGTATGTGTCCCAGTCTCCTACCCTCGGACAGATTCCGTGAGTTACGGTAACACCCTTGTTGCTTGAATATACAGGCTTGAGCACCGCACCGTCGGATGGGGCATCGGAATTTACACCTACGAAAGGCTTAACTACAGATACGGCACCTACTTCGTGGTCGTACTGGCGTACAAGTGTCTCTCTGGAAACTACGTTTGCATCGGAGAGGATTTCGGCCAGCTTGTCCTTGAGGTTTTCTTCGGCAAATGTGAGCTTTTCTGCAGTCTTAGGCTTCCATACAGCCTTCAGCTTCATTTTAGGAAGTCCCTTGTGGAGGAATTCCATGGAGAGGTATCCGGCAAGCTTTCCGCCGCCGATAATGCTGATGAAACCGGAATCGTTGAATTCTCCCACAACTGTGGCTTCCACATCCCTCTTCTTGGCAAGGGCGAGGAAAGCTTCCACGTGTTCAGGCTTCATGGAAAGGCTCATTCTTTCCTGGGATTCTGAAACCAGGATTTCCCAAGGGGCCAGTCCCTGATATTTGAGAGGACATTTGTCCAGGTCGATGGTAATACCGCCGGAATATTCGGCCATTTCTCCGAGAGATGACGAGAGTCCGCCGGCACCGTTATCTGTGATTCCCTGATAGAGTCCCAGATCTCTGGCTTCCATGAGGAAATCGCGCATTTTCTTCTGAGTGATAGGATCTCCGATCTGTACTGCGGAAACAGGAGATGCCTCGTCCAGAACCAGTGAGGAGAATGTGGCACCGTGGATACCGTCCTTACCGATTCTACCGCCCACCATTACAGCCTTGTCGCCCGGATTGATGTGCTTGATCCAGGAGCCTTCGCCTGCCAGCTCTGCCGGACAGATACCGCCTGTACCGCAGAATACCAGCGGCTTTCCTGTGTATGAGTCATCGAAAAGGAATCCGCCGGCAACTGTAGGAATACCGGACTGGTTACCGCCGTCGATGATTCCGTGGTGAACTCCGCTCATTACTGTGCGCGGATGGAGAAGCCCTGCAGGAATTTCTTCAGGAGCTGTATCAGGCTCACCGAAACAGAGGAAGTCTGTGTTGAAGAAAGGTCTTGCTCCCTTACCTGTTCCCATGATATCCCTGTTTACACCTACGATACCTGTGATTGCTCCGCCGTAAGGGTCCAGGGCTGAAGGGGAGTTATGTGTTTCCACCTTGAAGCAGACAAGATTGTCCTTGTCAAACTCAACCACACCGGAGTTGTCGCTGAACACGGAACGGAGGAAAGGCTTCTTTTCCCAGAGATCCTTGGTGGTTTTCTTGATGTATGATGCGTAGAGGGAAGAAATTTCTTCCTTGGTGTTTTTCTCTTCGTCGATATATTCGATATCTGCACCGAAAATCTTGTGCTTGCAGTGCTCTGACCAGGTCTGACCTATCATTTCCAGCTCTACATCTGTGGCATTGCCTGTGATTCCGGCTTTCTTTCTGTTTTCCTGAGTCTCTTCGGAAGCGAAGTATTTCTGGATGGATTTCATTTCATCGATATTGAGTGCCAGGAGCCTGCTTTCGGAAAGGGAATTGAGCTCGCCGTCGTTCATGGATGCAATGTCGAAGTCCTTTACTGTCTTCTCGCTGGATGCAACCTTGTAAGGGTAGAAAGCAGGAAGCTTCTTCTCTGCCCATTCCTCCCTGGTGATGAATTCGGCCTGCTGAACAAGGGGATTGTAGAAGGATTTCTGCATCTTTTCGATCTCTTCTGCTGTAAGTCCCGGTGTTGCAATAAGGTACTGTACCGCTGTCTGAACCATTTCTTCAGCCTCAAGAGTTCTTCCCAGTGCTGTTTCTATGGATTTTCTTGCAGTGATTGCCATAGGGTTGGTTACACCCGGGCGGTATGTTACTTCTATAATGTACTTCCAATCCGGAATAAAATCCGAATCTGCAAGGGCCTTGTCGATAAGTGCTCTCTGTGCTACGGAATCAGAAAAGAGGAACTCTGCTGTTTCAGGTGTAAGCCCCTTGATATCTTTTGTAAGATATACATCTGCCATAGCAACATTGGTAATGTTGTCATTTATGCTCTGTCTGAGGGCAGCAAGGATTTTCTTGGACCTGCCGTCAATGTCCAGATTTCTGTAATAGACTTCTGTTCTCATGTTTTTCTCCGTTTTTTTGGATGTATAAACTTTAACATATAAGTATAAAAAAATGAATACTGAATGAAAAAAAATCTCCCTTACGGGAGACTTGCATACGGGAACTATTTGATAAGCCCTTTTTCCCTGTAGAATTTCTCGGCACCGGGATGAAGGGGAACCGAACCTATCCCGTCCAGGGCGGTTCCGAGCTTTATGTAAGGGGTGAAGCTGTGGACAGACTGGATCTGCCTGAGCCCCTGGCCGTACAGTGTGGAAACCAGATCGTAAACTATCTTTTCCGAAGCATTTTCGGCATCGGCCACCAGAACCGAACCGATAACCACGGTAGGACAGTCGCTTTCCTGGCCGTTATATGTTCCGGCAGGGATGCTCCAGGTGGAATACCACGGATATTTTTTCATGAGCTCCTCCCTTTCGGCTCCGCCGATTTCCAGAAGCCTGAGGGGATTCTGCGCGGAGGCCTCGAGAACAGTGCCTGCCGGTACCGGGGTTTCGTAGCCTATGCAGTCAATGCTGCCGTTCTGATATTCCAGCACCCTGTCGTTGTAAGAAAGGGGCTTTATGTTAAGTTTTTCAATGCTGCGTCCGAAGGCCCCTTCCAGGATTTCCTTCCAGGAGATCTCATCCCCCGATCCTGCCGCTCCCGGAGAGAAGCTGCCTGACGCATTGCAGAGATCCCTGAATGTCATGAAGTGGGATGAGCTGTGCACTGTTGCCTGGAAAACCAGCGGATAGAGATTTGCCACCGATCTCAGCCTGTCGAAGCCGGCTCCGGAAAAAGGACTTTTTCCCTGATAGGCATATGTCATTATGTTGGTTTCCGCAAGTCCGAGCTGTACCTTGTTTTCCGCCATGAGCTTCAGGTTCTCGATTCCGCCCCCGGTGGCCTGCACCTTGATTTCGGAATCTGTATACTGCCCTACTGCCTCTGCAATGGCCGATGCAGCCGGAAACCAGGAGCCCCCGAGACCGGATGATCCCAGAATTGCCTTTTCCCCTTTCTTTTCGGAGGAGCCGGATGCAGATACAAAGGTTGCACACAGAAGAAAGCAAAGAGTCAATATGATAATTTTTTTCATTTTTTTCTCCAATTTACCGTTAAGTTTAATACTAACAATGAAATTCCCTTTGTCAAGAAACATTTTGCATTTTAGGTTTTATTAGTATATTATAAATTATCAGGAGCATGAAATGAAACCGGAAACACTTAAACTGTCCAAAGAAATAAAAAAGACCATTCTTCTCAATCCCGGCCCTTCCACAACTACGGAAAGTGTCAAGCTTTCGCTGCTCAGGGAGGATATCTGCCACAGGGAAAAGGAATTTACCGAAGTCGTGAAACAGGTAACGGAAGACCTTGTAAGGATAGTTCACGGAAAAAAAGAGGATTATGCCGCAGTCCTGTTTGCAGGTTCCGGTTCCTTATGCATAGATTCGGCAATCAGTTCCCTTGTACCGCAGGGGGGAAAAGTGATGATTGTCAACAACGGCTTCTACAACAGCAGAGCTCTTGAAGTATGCCGCTGCTACGGAATACCTGCGGTAGACTGCAGCTTCGGGATTCTGGAGCTTCCGGATCCTGCCATCGTGGAAAAAACCCTGAGGGAAAACGCAGATGATGTGGCACTGGTCTACATGGCACATCAGGAAACAGGAACAGGACTATGCAATCCTGTCAGGGAAGTGGGAGCCATTGCCCATAAATACGGCAAGATATTTGTTACCGACACCACATCCACGCTGGGAATGATTCCCATAGACGTATACCGGGACAACATAGACTTCTGCATGGCATCCTCCCAGAAAGGAATCAATGCCATTCCGGGCTGCTCCTTCATTATCGGAAGAAGGGACTATATCGAAAAGACAAAGGATTTTCCAAAGAGATCCTACTACACCAACCTCTGGAGGGAGTACAGCCACTTCAAGGAGCACGGGGAAATGCATTTTACTCCCCCGGTGCAGATCATCTTTTCCATGCAGCAGGCTCTCAAGGAGCATTTTGAAGAGGGAGAAGAGGCAAAATACAGGAGACTGATGACCATTTCCGATATCATCAGGGAAGAAACCGCCGCTCTCGGCCTGCAGGAGCTGCTTCCAAGGGAAAAGACAACAGGGCTGGTTGCCGCAATCAGATATCCGGAAGATGAAAACTTTGATTTTAGGAAAGTCCACGATTACCTTTATGAAAGGGGAATTACCATTTACCAGGGAAAGATAGACAATCTGCCTACATTCAGGATCTGCAACCTGGGATGCAATTCGGAATCTGACATAAGATATGCTTTCAGGATCCTAAGGGAAGCACTTGAAGCATGCGGAACAAGGCTGCCGGATAAGACTTAACAAGTCTGCATTTTTCTGTTATAAAAAAAACATGAACATAAGAGATATTGACGAAAGCTTCTGCAAGAGACTTTCCATATTCTTTGCAGACATAGATGATACAATCACCACAAAAGGGAAAATTCCCGCATCCACCTTCCAGGCCATGTGGGAGCTGAAGAAAAACGGCATAAAGTTTGTACCGGTAACGGGCAGACCTGCCGGCTGGTGCGACATGATAGCCAGAATGTGGCCGGTGGCGGGCGTAGTGGGAGAAAACGGAGCATTCTACTATGCCTACGATGAGGAAAACAGGAAATTTATCCGCCGCTATGTGGACAGCGACGAAAAGAGGGCCGAATCCAGAAAAAAGCTTCAGAGACTCAGGGAACGGGTCCTGGCAGAGGTTCCGGGCTGCGGCATTGCTTCCGACCAGGAATTCAGGACTGCAGACCTGGCCATCGATTTCTGCGAGGATGTGGAGCGCCTTTCCGAAGACAAGATAAACAGGATATGCGAAATAGCCAAGGAGGAGGGAACCACCGCCAAGATCTCCAGCATCCACGTAAACTGCTGGTACGGAGACTACAGCAAGGTTTCCTGCTTCAACACTTTTATAAACGACTTTACGGGAAAAAGCCTGGATGAGCTTCAGGAAGAGATAATCTATGCCGGAGACAGCCCCAACGACGAGCCTATGTTCAAGGCTCTGAAGCATTCCGTTGCAGTGGCAAACATCAGGAATTTCCTGGACAGGATAGAAAGCAAGCCGAAATACATCACAGAAAACGAATCGGGCGAGGGCTTCTACGAAGCTGTAAAAATAATTCTGGAGAAGAGAAACAGATAATGGAAATGACAACCTGGATCATAGCGGGATTTTTAAGTATAGCACCTATTTCCGAACTCAGGGGGGCCATCCCCTACGCTCTGGCCAACGGCATGCCTGTGGCAGCCGCCTTCATCTACTGTGTGGTCATGAACTGTCTGGCCAGCTTCCTCTATTACTCCTTCCTGGTTACACTGCACAGGGTTTTCTACAGGATAGGGCTGTACAGGAGGATATTCGACAGATTCATCGAGAAAACAAGAAAAAAGGTGGGACCCAGCATCGAGAAATACGGTGCAGCCGGGCTTGCAGTATTTGTGGCAGTTCCGCTGCCTGTAACCGGAGCCATAACAGGAACCGTGGGAGGCTGGATACTGGGAATCGAAAAAAGAAAGCTTTTTCCGTCGGTGTTTGCCGGGGTTCTTGTTGCAGGAATCATAGTAACCCTGATTTCATACTTCGGAATCGAGGCATTTTCATTCTTTACAAAAGAAGTCTGACCCATGATAGATCTCGAAAGCAAGCTTAATCCCGAACAGTGCAGGACCGCAAGAGAAACAGAAGGGGCATTCCTTGTCATTGCGGGAGCGGGATCGGGCAAGACCAGAACCATAACCTACAGAATAGCCAACATGCTGGACAAGGGAATTCCCCAGTCGGCAATCCTGGCACTGACCTTTACCAACAAGGCGGCCCGGGAAATGGAGGAGCGTATAAAAAGCCTGCTCAAGAAAAAACTCCCCATGCTCACCATCTCCACCTTCCATGCCTTCGGGGTAAAGATACTGAGAGAGAGCATTTCGGTGCTGGGCTTCAAGGAGAATTTCAGCATCTACGACCAGACCGACAAGATTTCCCTGATAAAGGAGACTGCCAGATCCATGAAGGTGGATCCGAGCACCCTGGACCTGTACGACATTTCAAACATTTTTTCCGCCATCAAGACGGGAAGAGCCGAATGGAACAACGAAAACTGCCAGTTCGAAGCCCTTTACCGGGAGTATAACGACCATCTGAAGGTGTATAATGCGGTGGATTTCGAAGATCTCCTGGTTCTCCCTCTGAAAATATTCAGGGAGCATCCCGAGGTACTGGAAAAATACAGGAAACGGTACCGCTACATCATGGTGGATGAGTTCCAGGACACCTCCAGGATCCAGTACGACTTTGTCTACATGCTGGCCAAGGAATCGGGCAACATCTGCGTGGTAGGAGACGACGACCAGTCCATCTACTCCTGGCGCGGAGCCAATTACGAGAACATAGTGCAGTTCGAGAAGGATTTTCCCCATGTGCAGGAAATCAAACTGGAACAGAACTACCGATCCACAGGTACCATCCTGGATGCGGCAAACAGCGTCATAGCACACAATACCAAGCGCAAGAGCAAGAGCCTCTGGTCCAAATCGGGAGAGGGCAATCCCATCGAGGTGAACTTCCCGGAAAACGAGCTTAAGGAAGCGGAATTCATTGCCGACACCATAACCCTTCTCAAAGGGCGGGACAAGCTCAGGAACGAGGATTTCGGTATCCTTATCAGGACAAACAGCTTGGCAGCCGCCATTGAAGATGCCCTTCTCATGGCCGACATTCCGTATGCCTTATCGGGAGGACAGAGCTTTTTCCAGAGAAAGGAAATAAAGGACATAATCGCATATCTCAGGGTAATAACCAATCCGGAGGATGACATAAGCCTGCTCAGGATCATAAACGTACCCAGAAGAGGTATCGGAAAGAAAACCCTGGAAATAATCACCAACACGGGCAAGGAAAAACACTGCTCAGTATTCACCGCCATAAACGCCCACATACACGCACCGGACTCCCCTCTTCCGGACAGGATAAAGATGCAGCTTTCGGACTTTGTAAACATGATAAACCTGTTCAAGAGCAGATTCATGGGGGGCAAAAACCTGGCCGGGGCACTGAGTGCCATGGTGGAGGAGATCAACTATTGGGAATATCTGGTGCTGGAGTACCAGAAAAACGAAAAAGAAGCCAAGTGGAAGTACAAGAACATCCAGACCTTTATCCATCTTCTGGACCGCTGGGAACGGGACCCCGACAACGAGGACACCAGCATATATACCTACCTTAACAGGATCACGCTCATAACCAGGGACGATGCCCAGGACGGCGAAGGGGGCAAGGTAAACCTTATGACCATCCATGCAGCCAAGGGGCTTGAATTCAAGGTGGTATTCCTGGCAGGATGCGAAGATGCCATAATTCCCCATGCCAGAGCCCTGGAGGAAAACCCGGAAAACGAAGAAGAGGAAAGAAGGCTTTTCTACGTGGCTGTAACCAGAGCCATGAAAAAGCTATATATAACCAGCTGCCGGACCAGGCACCACATGAGGGAAACCATGGAATGCACACCGTCCAGGTTCCTGGAGGAGATACCGGCCGGACTTACCAAGCAGACCACGGAAGCGGAGAAAATGAGCAAGGAGGACGAGGAAGCCTTTGTTCTCCAGCAGTTTGACAACCTGTTTGCTAAATGGGGGAATTGATATGGAAGAAGAACTGATAAAAATCGAAACCAAGCTGGCATTCCTGGAGGATGCCGTCATGGAGCTTACAAAGGCAGATGAGTGGCACCGGAGACGGATCGAGCTCCTTACCCACGAGAACCGGGTCATGAAGGAAAAGATCAGGGAACTCATGGATATGGTGGAAGAAGAGATTCCATCCAGAAAGCCGCCTCATTATTAAAATTTTTTTTTAAAAATACTTGCAATGGAAAATCAACAATATTAGAATTATTTTGCATAGGAGATAATTTAATGGTGAGAGAAAGTTCCGAGGAAAGAGGTCTTGGAAAAAACTGGACCGCCGAAGCTTATGTTGAAGACATAATCAAGGAAATCAAGGAAACAGTAGGAGACGGAAAAGCACTCTGTGCCCTTTCCGGCGGTGTAGACAGCTCAGTTGCCGCAGCTCTGGTACACAAGGCTATCGGAGACAGACTGGTGTGCGTATTTGTGGACCACGGCCTCATGAGAAAGAATGAGCCTGAAGAAATTGACCGCATCATGGGAAAACAGCTGGGAATCAACCTTATTTCCGTAGATGCCAGAGAGAGATTTCTCGGCAAGCTGAAAGGTATCGACGAACCTGAACGCAAGAGAAAGATCATCGGCGAGGAATTCATCAGAGTTTTCGAAGAAGAAGCAAGAAAGCTGGGAAAAATCGATTTCCTGGTACAGGGAACTATCTATCCAGATATACTTGAAAGCAAGAACGGTGCCGTAAAGGCCCATCACAATGTGGGAGGTCTTCCTGAGGACATGGACTTCAGCCTTCTGGAGCCTGTAAAGATGCTTTTCAAGGACGAGGTTCGTCTGGTAGGAAAAGCAATCGGACTTCCTGACCACATGGTAAACCGTCAGCCGTTCCCGGGACCGGGTCTGGGTGTAAGATGCGTAGGCGAGATTACATCTGAGAAGCTGGAAGCCCTGAGAGAGGCAGATGCCATCTGGAGAGAAGAAATCGCAGCAGCAGGACTGGACAAGACAATCTGGCAGTATTTTGCAGTATGTCCGGGCATCCTTTCCACAGGAGTAAAGAACGGACTCAGAACCTACGGACAGACAATCGTGCTCAGAGCCATCCTTTCCAAGGATGCAATGGCAGCCGGAGTTGCAGAGATTCCGTACGATGTGCTGAAAAAGGCAGTAGCCAGAATCACCACAGAAGTAGAAAACGTAAACCGCGTCTGCTACGACATAACAGACAAGCCGCCTGCAACAATCGAGTGGGAATAAGACTTACAGCCCCGTGTTTTTCACGGGGTTTTTTATTGCATCCGGTCGGAATGCAGATGTGTAGAAAAATGATTAAGATTTTCTTCCCTTGGCCTTGAGTCTGCATATGATCTGGGTCATGGTGCCCATCGGACAGAAGCCTGTACTGATTTTCGGAAACAGCACCGGTGACACATCCATGGCTGTCTACGCCGAAACCGGCAACAAGTATCAGACCGGTATATTTTTCCTTCTCTGTGATGACACAGTCCGTGAAAACGGAAACATAAAGAAAGCAAAAAGAATGGAAGATACCTGCCGGGAAAAGGGCTGGTACACAATTTCCATGAAAAACGACTGGACTACTATTTTCGGCGACAATGTAACGACAGCTCCGTAGGATTCCTGAGTAAATCCTTGTCCAAGGAATCCAGGGAATCGGCCAGATCCACAAGG
>JAZNLX010000171.1:0-5643 GCA_045579325.1 Spirochaetia bacterium | reverse complement strand
AATTGACAGAATGGTAAAGGAAGCAGAGCTCCATTCTGAAGAGGACAAGAAGGAAAGGGCAAAGATTGAGGTAAGAAATGAAGCAGATTCCATGATTTACCAGACAGAGAAATCACTCAAGGAATATGGCGACAAGATTTCCGCAGAGGACAAGTCCAAGATTGAAGTTGCTCTCAATGACTTGAAAGAGGCTGCAAAAACAGATAATATTGACGACATCAAATCTAAGATCGAAGCTCTGAAACAGGCTGCTTACAAGCTTGCAGAACAGATGTATGCCGCAAACAATGCTGCCGGTGCAGCAGGAGCGGGAGCCGCAGGCCCTAATCCGGGACCTGAAGCAGGACCTACACCTGAACAGAACGCAGGCCCAAAGAGCGGAACTGTTGATGACGTAGATTTTGAAGTGGTAGATGACGACAAAAAATAATGAGCAAGCGTGATTATTACGAGGTTTTGGGAGTCGATAAAGGGGCTTCCAAAGAGGAAATAAAAAAAGCATACCGTAAGCTTGCGGTAAAATATCATCCGGATAAGAATGCGGGAAACCCGGAGGCCGAGGATAAGTTCAAGGAAGCTACCGAGGCCTACGAGGTTCTCAGCGATGAGAAAAAGAAGCAGGCTTACGATCAGTTCGGCTTTGCAGGAGTAGACGGAGGTGCCGCCGGTGCCCAGGGCTACTCCAATGCCTTCCATGACTTTGAAGATCTTTTCGGTGATTCAAATATTTTCGAAACACTTTTCGGAGGCGGTTTCGGAGGGGGAAGAAGAGCCAGAAGTACAGGCGGTGCCGGTGCCTACAGGGGCGCCGATCTCCGTTACAACCTTGATATATCATTCAAGGATGCAGTTTACGGAACCAAGGCCGAAATCTCATACAACAAGAACAATTCATGCTCCGAATGCAAAGGAAGCGGGTCTGCATCCGGCTCCGGAAGGAAGATATGTCCTTCCTGCGGCGGTGTGGGACAGGTTCGCAGAAGTTCGGGCTTTTTCTCCATAGCACAGACATGTTCCACATGCCGCGGAGAGGGATCCATTATTGAGAAGCCATGTAAACACTGCGGCGGAAGCGGCGTGACCAGAAAGGTTCAGAAGATAAAGGTATCCATTCCGGCCGGTATCGAACCGGGCAGGCAGATAAATATTCCGGGTCAGGGAGATGCAGGTACTGCAGGTGCTCCGGCGGGAGACCTTTATGTATTTGTCAATGTCAGACCTCACGAATTTTTTGAAAGGGCAGATAATGACCTTTACTGTGTTATTCCGATAAACGTGGCTCAGGCTGCACTGGGATGTACCATCAGCGTGAATACTCTTGACGACAAGAAAGTCAAGCTGAAGATTCCGGCAGGCATTCAGAACGGAAAGCTCCTGAGACTCAAGGGGGAGGGAGTACCTTATATCCATCATGACAGCAAGAAAGGGGATATGTACATAAAGATTCAGATTGATATTCCCGAAAAGCTCAGTTCCAAAGGAAAGGCTCTCATGGAGGAACTTGCACAGCATCTGGGAGATAATGAAAATCCTAAACCTGTCAGACTCTCTTCTCTTAAATAATAATCCATAAGGAGCAAGCATGAAAAATCAGCTTACTGTAAGGGGTTTGGTAATAGGCGTGATAGGTACGGTAATCATTACCACCAGTTCCATGTTCATTGCCTTGAAGCTCAGCTCATTGCCATGGCCTATTATCTTTGTTACTCTTGTATCCATGTTCAGCCTCAGGCTTATGGGAAATACCAATCTCAGGGAGATAAATGTTACCCAGACAGCCATGTCGGCAGGTTCCATGGTGGCAGGCGGTCTGGCTTTTACCATTCCGGGAATCTGGATTGTGAACAACAATGCACAGGTAAGCTGGCTTCAGCTTCTTCTCCTTACATTGGGGGGAGTGGTCATGGGGCTTATCTTCACTGCACTTGTAAGGAAACATTTCATAGATACCGCGGATCTTCCATATCCTATGGGACAGGCCTGTGCCGAAACCCTGCAGACCGGGGATGCCGGCGGAAAAAAGGCGGCAGTTCTTTTCACAACCATGGGAATAGCTTCCCTTTTTGCATTTCTCAGGGATTTTTTCCACAAGATTCCTGCCGTTCTCATCAACAAGGAGATGCTGGTCTACGGTTCAAAGGCGGGAGTCTATGTAAGCCCCATGCTGGCCGGTGTAGGCTATATTATCGGCCCTAAGAACAATACAGTATGGTTCATAGGTGCAGTGCTTGCCGATTTCGGTATTCTGTTTGCCTGTACAAAAGCAGGGCTCTGGAACTCCGATACAGCCATGACCGTAAAGCAGTCTCTGGGAATCGGTCTCATGGTGGGAACCGGTATCGGTATCCTCTGCAAGAGTATCATTCCTAAGGCAAAATCCATTTTCGGAGGCATGTTTGCCAAAAATCGGGGCAGTGCCGATGTTATCCCTATGAGATGGGCACCGATTCTTCTGGTTTTCATTGCCTTTGTTTTTACAAAATGGCTTGGACTGGGAATATTTGCATCCTGTCTTACCATTGTGGGGGTATGGCTCGCAACTGCCATGTCTTCCGAATGTGTAGGTCTTACCGGAATCAACCCTATGGAGATTTTCGGTATCATAGTTCTTCTGGCTGTAAAGGCGTGTACCTCTATCGAAGGGACTGAAGCTTTCTTCGTAGCAGCCATAGTTGCTGTAGCCTGCGGTCTCTGCGGTGATATCATGAACGATTTCAAGGCAGGTCGCCTTCTCGATACAGATCCCAAAGCCCAGTGGATAGGGGAGTGTGTGGGAAGCCTTGTGGGGGCCTTTGTTTCAGTAGGTGTTCTCATGGTTATAGTAAAGGCATACGGCGGTGCAAGCTTCGGAACCGAAATGTTTCCTGCAGCCCAGGCCGGTGCGGTTTCTGCCATGGTTGGAGGGATTTCCAATATTCCGGCATTTACCGTAGGTCTGGTGACAGCCCTCGTGCTTTATTGTCTTAACGTCCCTGTAATGACTCTGGGACTGGGTGTATATCTTCCGTTTTTCATGTCTGCCACAGTATTTATCGGAGGCATGATAAGACTTGTTACAGACAGATGTATTCCGGGAGCCAAGGAAAAGAACGGAGGACTTATTATAGCATCCGGCTTATTGGGAGGAGAAGGAATTACCGGTGTTATCATAGCTCTTATGGTAGCATTCAGATCCATAACTTGACATGAAAGAGATCAGATTTACCGATATAGAAAATTTCAGGATAGGGAATGCCGAAAACGTTCCCGGCGGTACCGGATGTACTGTCATTATCTGTGAAAAAGGGGCAGTAGGCGGAGTCAGTGTCCAGGGGGGAGGTCCTGCAGGGCGGGAAACAGAACTCCTTAAACCGGAAAAAATGTGCAATGAGATATACGGCATTGTACTTTCGGGGGGAAGTGCCTACGGACTTGATGCCTGCAGCGGAGTCATGAAATATCTTGAGGAAAAGGGAATCGGATTTAATGTGGGAATAGGTGTTGTTCCCATTGTTCCGGGGGCCTGTGTATACGACCTCTGTATTGCCGATTTCAACTGCCGTCCCGATCGGGAAATGGGATATGAAGCAGCGCTCAATTCGGAAAAGCCCGAACTGTTCAAAGCCGGAAACCACGGCGGCGGAACAGGTGCCACTGTGGGAAAATATCTGGGGCTCGAACACCTGATGAAGGGTGGTCTCGGAACCTATGCGGTACAGATCGGAGACCTGAAGGTGGGTGCGGCAGTAATCTGCAATGCCCTTGGTGATATTTTTGATGTTGATACCGGTAAAAAGCTTGCCGGCCTCAGAACAGGCCTTACAAGTCAGGTCATGTGGGATTCCATTGACATACAAAAAAACGTTTTTACGGGAAATACCACAATATGCTGTGTAGTTACCAATGCGGCGCTGAGCAAGCCACAGTGCAACAAGCTGGCTGAAATGTGCCATGACGGATTTGCCAGGGCTATCAGGCCGGTTCATACCTCCTGCGACGGAGATACTCTTTTCTTCCTTTCAAAAGGGAATGTTGAAGTAAATCAGGATGCATTGGGAGATCTTGCCTCCTACGTGGTGGCAAAGGCCATAAATGATGCCGTGCTTAAGGCCGAAAGTGCATACGGCATTCCGGCAGCCGGAGATATGGGCCGATGATTGCTGCCAAGGGGAGAAGCTACAAGGTTTCGGAAATCACGGCTCTGGTCAAGGATCTTCTGGAAGGGGAATTCTTTGCCGTTCAGATCGAAGGAGAGATTTCCAACTTCAAGATTTCAAGTACGGGACACTATTATTTTTCTCTCAAGGACAGTTCAGCATCCATATCCGGCGTAATCTTCAGCCGTTCGGTGGGAAATATCGGTTATATCCCCAAGGACGGAGATCTGGTCAAGGTTACCGGAAACATAAATGTATATGCCAGGTCGGGAACCTATCAGATAGTATGCAGCCAGGTGGAGAAATCGGGAGAAGGAGATATCTTTGCCGAGCTTGAAAAGAGAAAGCAGAGGCTGGCAGCCGAGGGGCTTTTTGACGAAGGGAGGAAAAAAACCATTCCTCAGTACCCCAAGAAAATAGGAATAGTCACATCCCCGTCCGGGGCAGCCATAAAGGATATTCTCAGGGTTCTCAAAAGAAGGAACAATACCATAGATTTAGTGGTGCTTCCTGCTCCCGTACAGGGGGATGAAGCAGCCGGGATAATTGCGGCCCAGATACGGAGAGCCAATCTTTTCAGGCTCTGCGACGTGCTTCTGGTAACCAGGGGAGGGGGTGCCCCTGAGGATCTTCTTCCTTTTTCGGACGAAGAAGTGGTACGGGCGGTGGCTGCTTCTGAAATTCCCGTAATATCTGCAGTGGGGCACGAAATAGATGTGGTGCTTTCCGATTTTGCCGCCGACCTCAGGGCACCCACACCCTCTGCTGCCGCAGAGATAGTTTCCAGGGAAACCGGCAGCCTTCTGGACAGGATCAGAAACTGCGGTGCCGAAATCGAAAGGAATTTTTTCAGGCTTACCGACAACTGCTCCATGCGGCTCGACAGCGCCAGGGAGGACAGCCTCCGCTCAATAAAGGAAATAATCACGGAAAAGAGACACCGTCTTCAGCTGCTTGCCGGAGAATTCAGGGCCTCTTCCCCGGAAGCCATATTGAAGAAGGGGTATGCTTCAGTTTACAACATTACCAAAGGAAAGCAGATGATTTCCGTCTCGGATGCAGATGCAGGGGATATTCTCCGTATACAGTTTGCCGACGGGGCTGTGGAATCGGTTGCGGAAGGGGATAAAAATGAGTTTTGAAGAAAAAATAGAGAGACTTGAAGAACTTAACGGGAAGATGAAAGACGGAAATCTCCCTCTGGAAACTGCAATGAAGTACTTTGAAGAGGGTATGAAGCTGGCATCCGGTCTCGAGAAGGAGCTTTCCAAGGTGGAAAGAAGAATTGAGATTCTCAAAAACAAGCCTGACACTCCGGAAGAGAAGCCTGTTCTGGAGCTTTTTCCCGAACTTTCCGAAGAAAACTGACCCTTAGGGGATAAACTCCACCTTATCTCCCGGCTTTATTCCGTGCCTTTCGAATGCTCCCTGATTCACTTCCAGGGCGTATCTTACCGAAAATCTTGAAGCCACGGGGGTCATGTCCAGAGGTTCCATGTCATGTATT
>JAZNLX010000170.1:0-13002 GCA_045579325.1 Spirochaetia bacterium | reverse complement strand
CGGAGAGGCTGCCCTTAAAGACACACTTTTTACGGAGCATCTGAACATTACCTCCGGAAGCCTGGATCTGGAAGAAAAAGGGATTGTGCTGGGAAGCGAGCTTGCCCGGTATCTGCACCTGTCCGTGGGAGACACGTTTTCTGTCATGGCTCTGGCAGGGGAGAGCTTCAGCACGCTGAAACCGCAGAATATCCCGTTCCGCATTACCGGCATTTTCAGGAGCGGATACTACGAATACGACAGGAATCTGGCCATCATGTCCCTGGAAAACATACCTCTGCTGCAGTCGGGCAATCCCGACATAAAGCTGGGCATCAAGCTTGATAATCCGTACCGGGACAAAAGGGCTCTGAAGCTTCTGGGAGGAATCACCGATAAATCCATCGTGTCATGGCGTGAGTACAACAGGGCTTTTTTCGGGGCACTCAGGATGGAAAAATTTGCCATGATGTTTGTCATTTCCCTTATCTTTGTGGTAATCGGCGTCAATATCTTCAACTTCATGAAGCGTTCCGTATCGGAAAAAAGAGAGGATATGGCGATTCTGTACTCCATCGGTGTCTCTGAGCGTGAAGTAAGAAAAATATTTATAACAGAAGGAATCATTACAGGTCTGGCAGGCGGTGTCCTGGGAGTGGTGCTGGGGCTTGCCGTCTCTGCCAACATAAATGAGATTTTCGGCTTTGTGGGAAACGTGGCCGCCGGTTTCCAGCTTTTTCCCCGTTCCTATTTCTATATAATGGAAGTTCCGGTAAAAATCATGCCGGGAGAGGTGATTGCCGCATTTCTTTTTGCATTCCTGTCAGCGGTATTTTCTGCATGGGCAGCGGTAAAAAAGCTTGATATAAAGAATCCTGCTTCGGTTCTGAGGTGCGAATGATGAATATTCTCGAATTGAAAAATCTTAACAAAAGCTACAGTAACGGCGACGAAAGGCTCGAAATAATCAGGGATATGAATTTTTCCCTTGAGCCCGGAAGACAGCTGATTATAACCGGAGAAAGCGGCTGCGGAAAAAGTACGCTGCTGAACATGATAGGTTCCCTCGATTTCTGCGACAGCGGAAAGATAATTGTAAACGGGACAGATATCACCACCCTCGGAAAAAAGGCTCTCTGCAGCTACAGGAACGGGACCGTGGGTTTTATTTTTCAGTTCCATTACCTGCTGAAGGAGCTTACAGCTCTGGAAAATGTCATGATTCCGGCCTTGGTTTCAGGTCTTTCCAGGCAGGAGGCGGCAGAGAGAGGCGAGGAACTTCTGGAAAGGGTGAACATGATTCATAAGCGCAATTCGTATCCCTCCCGTCTTTCCGGGGGAGAACGGCAGAGAATAGCCGTAGCCAGAGCCCTGGTGAACAATCCCCTTCTGCTTCTGGCCGACGAGCCCACCGGAAACCTGGATGAGAAAAACTCCAGATTGGTGGAGGATCTCCTGTTCGAGCTTACTGCCGAAAAGGGAAAATCCCTGATATTGGTAACCCACGACATGGGTATAGCCTCCAGGGGCGATATTACCGTAAAGCTGGAAAAGGGTGGATTCGTGCAGCTATGATCAGGCTTTTCCCTTTTTTCTTTGCATTCCGTATTCTCTTCAACAAAAGCAACACCAAGCTTTTCCGACATATCCGGGGAGCCGTGATAGGGGCTGCCATAAGCCTGGTTCCGCTGGTGGTGGTGTCTGAGATTGCGGATGGAATGATTCAGGGAATAGTAAGCCGCTATATCGAGGTGGGCAGCTTCCATATCCAGGCACGGCTCCCGTCCGGCAGTCCGGAGGATGAGGCGGCGGCTTTGGATATCATATCGGCAACCGAAGGTGTGGAGATGGTTTTTCCCTGTGTACAGGGAAGCGGTATCCTCTATGCCGAAAACGGCAGGACAGGGATAACGGTCCGGGGAATTCCCGATTCGGTCTATAAGGAAAATAAAGGCTTCAACCAATACATAACCCTGGAAGCAGGTGAATTTTCCCTGGCAGAGCCTGACAGCATAGTCATCAGCTCCGAAACTGCCGGAAAGCTGAAGGCGGCGCCGGGAGATACCATCAAGCTCCTTACCGCAAGGATTGTACCAGGACGGCCGGTGCTGCTGAGACCCACATCCTTTACCGTGACAGGCATCTACACATCGGGATACCAGGATCTGGATATGCTTTCGGCATTCATTTCCCTGGAATACGGCACCCGGCTTTTCAAGGAGAACGGCAGCCGCATGCTGGCCGTGGTTACATCCGATCCTTTCGGGCCTGAGCTATGGTCTGTGGCAGACAGTATCCGCAGCTCCGTGCCGGGTGTCAGGGTTGCGGACTGGGAAGGGCTGAACGACAGTCTGGTGGCTTCTCTGGATACCACCAGAAAATTCCTGGTTTTTATCATGATTCTTATTCTGGGGGTGGCCTCTGTCAATATTTCCTCTTCCATGATAATGATGGTCATTTCCAAGAAGCAGGACATAGCCATTCTGAAGAGTTCCGGGGCTTCGGACAGGGATATTTCTTCTATATTTATTATAACAGGACTTTTTATCGGAATATGTGCCGCAGTGCTGGGTATCGGAGTCGGTGTATTGGCAGCGGTGAACATCAACGGAATAATAGGGTTTCTGGAGGCGGTATGCAATGTATCCCTTTTTGATTCCCAGTTCTACCTGGAGCAGATTCCCGTGGAGATAAATCCCGGCAAGCTGGCCCTTTTTGCCCTGCTGACTCTGTTCTTCTCTGTGGCTGCTTCCTGGCTGCCGGCCCGCCGTGCGGGAAAGATAAAGCCTGTGGATATTTTCAGAAAGCACTGAGTTTTTCTATTTCGTCCCTGAGCAGAGCGGCTTCCTCGAATTCCAGGTTCTTTGCGTGCTCCAGCATCTCCTTTTCCAGGGCCTTTATCAGCTTCTTCCTTTCCTTAGGATTTACCGCATTGTAGCTGTTCTTTATCACTTCCACATTGGTTTCCTGGGCCTTGACCTTATCCGCATGCTTCCTGATAAGGATATCCTGAACCGCTTTCTTTACCGTAACAGGAGTGATTCCGTGTTCTTCGTTGTATTTCTGCTGGATTTCCCTTCGGCGGGAGGTTTCCTTTATGGCCTCTGCCATGGCATCGCTCATCCTGTCGGCATACATGATAACCTTGCCGTTTGCATTTCTGGCAGCTCTTCCGATGGTCTGTATAAGAGATGTGGCAGAACGGAGAAAGCCTATCTTGTCGGCATCCATTATGGCTATCAGCGAGACCTCCGGAATATCCAGCCCCTCTCTCAGCAGGTTGATTCCCACGATAATGTCACATTTGCCGGTACGGAGCTCCTTGATTATCTCCACTCGCTCAAAGGTCTCTATTTCCGAGTGCATATACCTGACCTTCAGTCCCAGGCTGTTCAGGTAATCGGTCAGATCCTCGGCCATTTTCTTGGTCAGTGTGGTTATGAGAACCCTTTCGTCGTTCTTTATCCGTTCCTTTATCTCTCCGTAGAGGTCCTCAATCTGCCCCTTGGTTCCCCTGACTGATATTTCAGGATCCAGAAGTCCTGTAGGGCGGATAATCTGTTCCACGGTATTTTCTCCCTTCTCGTACTCTTCCTTGCCTGGTGTGGCGGAAACGTAGATAACCTTATCCTGCATGGCCTCGAATTCGCTGTAGACCAGAGGTCTGTTGTCCAGGGCCGATTTCAGCCTGAAGCCGTGGTCGTAGAGTGTGGTCTTTCTGGAACGGTCCCCCTCATACATGGCCCTGACCTGGGAAAGGGTAACATGGGATTCGTCCACGAACAGAAGAAAATCCTTGGGAAAATAATCCAGAAGAACATAAGGGCGTTCCCCCTCCTTTCTTCCGGTTATGTGTCTGGAATAGTTTTCGATTCCGGTACAGTATCCCATTTCCTCCAGCATTTCCATATCGTACTCGGTGCGGGATTTTATTCTCTGTGCCTCCAGCAGCTTTCCTGCCTCGGTCAGCTCCCTGTATCTTTCTTCCATCTCCTCCCTGATACCCTCTATGGCTTTTTTCAGATCTGCTTCGGGAACCACGAAATGCTTTGCCGGATATACGGTGATAAAGTCGTAGGTTTCTACAGTGTTTCCGGTAACAGGGTCAAATTCGGTGATGGATGCTATTTCGTCCCAGTCCAGGTTTATTCTGTAGCCGTGCTTTGTATAGGCCGGGAAAATGTCTACGGTATCTCCGTGAATACGGAAATTTCCCCGCTCTCCTATATTGTCATTCCTGTCATACTGCATGGAGACCAGCTGTCTGGCTATGGCTGTGATGTTTCTTTCTTCTCCCACCCTGAGCATCAGTCTCATATCCTTGTAGGTGTCCGGGCTTCCCAGACCGTAGATGCAGGAGACGGTGGAGACTATGATTACATCCTTCCGCTCCAAAAGGGAAGAGGTGGCAGATAGCCTGAGCCTTTCTATCTCCTCGTTTATGCTGGCATCCTTTTCTATGTAGAGATCCTTGGAGGGAACATAGGCTTCCGGCTGGTAGTAGTCGTAATAGGAAACAAAGTATTCCACCGCATTGTCGGGAAAGAAATCCTTGAACTCCCTGTAAAGCTGGGCTGCCAGGGTCTTGTTGTGAGAAAGCACCAGGGTAGGCTTGTTCACGTTCTCTATGATCTTGGCCATGGTAAAGGTCTTGCCCGAGCCGGTAACCCCTTTGAGAATCTGTTTCCTGTACCCCTTTTCTATCCCCTCGGTCAGCTCCTTTATGGCCTTGATCTGGTCTCCGGCCGGCTCGTAGGGTGCTGCAGTCCTGAATTTCTTCATTTCAGGTTTCTTCTTTCGGAAAGCTCTGTTTCCAGAATCATTTCCTTCCCTTTTCTGATTACCGTAAGCTTGGCCTTGTCTCCGGGCCGGGTATTTTCCAGTGCGCTGTACACGTCAGCCACGGAAGAGATTGCATTTCCGTTGATGCCGGTGATTATGTCTCCTCCCAGATAGAAGGAAGAATTTCTGTAGCGTACCTGATCGGTGCCCCCTTTAAGGCCGGCTTTATCCGCATTGCTTCCCCGTTCTACCCTGGAAACCAGAATTCCTCTGGATACGGGAAGCTTGGCATATTCCACCAGCTTTGGAAACAGGGTTATAAATTCCATGTCTATCCAGCCTCTTTTGACTTTTCCGTGTGCTATCAGGTCAGGAATTACACGCTTGGCTGTATTTACGGGAACCGCAAAACCTATTCCCACGGAGCCTCCCGACGGAGAATAGATAACTGTATTGATACCGATGAGCTTTCCTCCCGAATCTATCATGGGCCCTCCGGAGTTACCCGGATTTATGGAGGCGTCGGTCTGGATCATGTCCTTGATTATGTACTTGTTCTCGGCAGAAGTGACCATGGGGCGTCCCAGACCCGAGATGACGCCGGTGGTAAGGGTTCTTTCATAGCCGAAAGGGTTTCCTATGGCCAGCACCTTCTGTCCCACCCTCAGGGCCGACGAATCTCCGAACTCTATTACGGTAAGATCCCGGTCTCCCGGCTCTATCTTTACCACGGCCAGGTCGTTCTCGTAATCCACACCCACCACCTTGCCTTCGAAGGTGGTACCGTCGGCTATGGTCACGTAAACCTTGTAAGCCTTTTCCACCACGTGCTTGTTGGTCAGGATATATCCTTCCTTATCTATGATGGCACCGGATCCGCTTCCCCCCTCCTGAGGTACCGATTCGAAAAACCAGTTCCAGGTCATTACTTCGGTGGAGATGTTTACCACAGCCCGGTTCAGCCTTTCGTAGATAAGTATGTTTTCCTGCTCATCATGGGTCAGGGATGGGGACGGAGCTGCCGCCGGGGTTTCCGCCGGAGCTTCCGTAAATCTCTCAGGAACTGCGGCTTCCTCTTTTTCTGCCGGTAAATAATATAAAAGAATACGTACCGCAAGGAATATGGCGGCAACAACTGTGGCAGTGACGATAATATATGAAATAACCTGATTTTTTGTATAAAGCTTCATATCTATATATTACCCCAATTCACTGCAAATTTCCAATACAAAAAAACGATTAAATAAATAGTAATTCTGTATAAAAATATATTGACAGTCCGGCTTGGGGGGGGGTAGAATTTCAACGTACATTTTGTGCAAATAATATCTATGCAAAAAAAGGGAGAATAATATGAAAAAGAATTTATTTGTTCTTTTTGTCCTTTGTCTTTCAATACTTTTTGTATGTTCATGTCAGAACGGAGATAGTACAACCGACGTTGCAGGCAGCGCTTTATATAAAGTAAACCTTTCTGTAGAACTTCCTGCAGACGGACCTCAGAGAACCATTTCCGTAAGCGGCGGAAGTGTTTCAGGCGAACTTACTTATTGGTACAAGGCAACACCTCAGTGGGCCGGCAGCGAAAATGCATTCGGAAAGACAGCTGAATTTGTCGAAATTGAAGATTATGCAGCAGAAAAGGATCTCGGATACTTCCAGCAGGGACAGTGGACATTCGATGTTCAGGTAAAAAGTGGTGAAAACGTTGTTTATGCAGGAGCAACCACAGTATACATCAATGCTGAAGATACACCTGTAGCAGTAACTGTATCACGCGGCGGAGAGGGTGTAGGTACAGGTAAAATCGCATTTGATACAATCACAGCAGCCAGAGTAAATGCAACATTGGAACACAACAAGGTACTCATGGAGTACGGACTTGTGGGACAGGTTAAAACAGCAGATCAGACAGTTACATGTGCATCAGACAGCCCAAGCCTTTCATTTGAGATTGCTGATGTGGAAGACCTTGCAGCAGGCAACTACTGGGTTAAGCTTACATATCTGAACGATACAGCTGAAGTAGGAAGCGCAATCGTCAACTTTACACTTGATGCCGGTCAGACAGCAACTATTTCCGGAAACCTTGAAGAAGGCGAATTCCAGACAGCACTCATTACCATCAACGGAATTTCATCACTTACCCTCAGCGATATATCCAGCAGTGTTACAGCCGGAGTGGTTACTTTCAACTGTACTGCAACTCCTGCCGACGGTGCAGCATACCAGTGGTATATAAACGGTGAAAAAGTAAACGATGCCACATCATCCTCATACGCATGGTCACCTGATGCATATCAGAATGCAAGCATCACATGTACTGCAACCCGCGGAAACATTGTTGCCAGCAAGTCAATTACATATCAGGTAACAGTATTGCCTTAATGATATGATATAGTAAAACCTGTCCCCGGCGGGACAGGTTTTTTGTTTTCGGTCACGGCGGCAGATGTATAAAAACGGTATAACTCCCGTAGGCGGAGCCATCGTATCTTTTACCCTGGACGGCGGGGAGTCCGTAACTCTTTCGGGCAATAGCGCAGTTGGTAGCGCGCAACGTTCGGGACGTTGAGACCGGCGGTTCGAGTCCGCCTTGCCCGATTTTTTTTGAATAACATTTTTTTGTATTTCCAATTTTGAAGGAGAACAGACATGAAAAGAAAATTTACAGTATTAATGCTTTGTCTGGCTATGATATTCGTATGTTCATGCCAGAACGGCGGCTCTGACGATCTTGCATCAGGTCCGTCTCTTGTAAGTGTATCATTTGACATATCTTCCTACGGACCGGATCGTACAGTATCCTTATCCGGAGGACGCGGTTCAGTAAGCTCTGTATATTATAAGGCAACACCTCAGTGGACCGGCAGCGAAAATGCCTACGGAAAGATAGGTGACTGGACTCAGGTTGCTGCATTTGAAGGAACCACCGGAACCATCGGTCTTTTCCAGCAGGGACAGTGGACATTCGATATTCAGGTAAGGTCAGCAAAAGGTGCCGTACTCTATACAGGAACCGAAACAGCTTATGTAAATGCCTCAGGCACACCGGTTGTATTTGATGTAGCATCTGCATTTGACGATACAATGAAAGGTACAATCACAGTGGATGTGGATGCAACCAGAGTAGTAGCTTCCGGAGACAAGCTTTTAATTTCCTACGGTTCCGTGGACGACAGAGCCGATGCAGACGATACTATCACTGTAGTGCCTAACGGATCAAGCACAGAAACAAAGGCAGATTTTGATAAGGAGACAATTGATAACCTCGCAGCCGGCATGTATTGGGTAAAGCTTGAATATAAGAACGGCGACAACACTGTAGGAGCAGCAGCTCTTGATGTAACAGTGGACGGCGGAGAGACAGCAGCCATTACAGGTACCCTTGATTACGGTCTGTTCCAGAATGCTTCCCTTTCTGTAAACGGTCTTGCAGTGCTGAATCTTACACTTGCAGCCAAAAATAATTCTGATGAGGCAGTAACACAGATTGCCAAGAACCAGACTGTAACATTCACCTGTACAGCAACTCCTGCCGACGGTGCAACTTACCAGTGGTACATCAACGGTGCTCTTATGCCGGGCAATGAAGCAACTTACAGCTGGACACCTTCTGCAGCACAGTTTGCAAACATCGCATGCAGCGTAACCAGCGGAAACATCGCAAAGTCAATTTCAATGGATTTTACAGTAACAGACTAATCTTTTAAAAAGTATAACCTGTCTTGCGGGACAGGTTTTTTTAAAGGAGGCAGACAGTTGAGACGATTTCTTTTTTTAATATTATCTCTATTACTCATTCCTATGTTTTTTTCCTGTAATAACGGCAGCGTGGAAAAGGCACTGGATGCTTCTGCCTCCAATATGAAAACTTCCGAAATCATTTTCGGGCTCTCTGCTCCCGGTTCTGACGGCGGACCTATGCGCAAGATCAATGCCAGCCTGAGTGCGGATCCGGGTGCTGAGGTAATTTCCTACAAATATAAGGCAGAACCTCTGTTCGAGCTTGACTCGGGGCTGACTCCTTTCGGTACCGTACGCGAATGGCAGCCTTTTACAATAGGGGATGCCGTGGGACTTTCCCAGGGATTATGGCATTTTACCGTTGCAGCCTTCGATAACAACGGCCATATCATAATGTATGGTGAGTGCGAGACCTACATCAATATGGGAACCAATTTTGTGGATGTGGATCTGGAACTCTCTATGGGAACCGGCTCCATCCGTATGGATGTTACTATTCCTCAGGTCTCAAGCTCGGGGGGACATCTTACGGTAAACTATACCCTTGTGGGAGAAAAAACACGGTTCTTCACCGACTTTGCAATGACCAGAAGCGACGGAATTCTCAGGTTTACAGGAACACTTGACGATCTTGAAGTGGGATTCTATACTCTGGCATTCACATTCGGAGACGAATATGTGGGATATCACTACGGAGAGGTAATCACCGTAGAGGTGCTTGAGGATCATCAGGCCGTGGTTTCCGGTGAGTTTACTTCGGGGAACCTCCTGCTCAAGGGCAAAACCACAGTCATGGAGAATGACCTTGATGAAATAATCAGTCTGCTCTGCGGAAGCCAGGGAGAAAATTTTGACTGGTATGTGGACGAAGTTCTGGTACAGTCCGGATCAAACAGGAACTTTCTCTATGGAGCGGATGAATACGGAAACTTTGAAATAAAATGTATCGTGGACGAAGATACGGTATCTCCGGCCGTATGCCATCTGAAAATAGCTGATGCCATAGAAATAAACCTCTATTATTTCAATAATCCTACACCTCAGCGTTTCAGGACCTACAGCGGAGTTTCCGATCAGACAGACCTTCCTCCTCTGGGAGAACTTTCGGACGGATACTGGTATACAGCACCTGAAGACGGTAACGGAGGCGGCGGTACAAGATTCACTTCCATGGAGCCTTTTACCGAAGACATGAATCTCTATGCCCACAGGGAATGGATTACAGTAACATTTGACGGAAACAGGCCTTCCTATAACGGTACCACATATACTGCAAATGTTACACATGCAACTGTAAGCGGATACAAGGGAGACCATATCGGACTGCTTCCTGAAGCAATGGTAAATGCCGCAGGCCTCAGGTGGGTTACCTTCATACTCAACGGATGGGGTACCGAAGTAAACGGCGGAACCAGAGTTCATGAACATACTGCACTGACAGAGAATACCACATACTATGCGCAGTGGGTTGCTGTTCCTACAAGTATCATTGGTGGCAGCGTTGACGACGGAGACGCTACAAAATGTACAGTTTCATTTGTAATCAGGGACAGCGGATGGTCACTTTCTACAACAACGGTAGATACACAGATTGTTCCTACGGGAGGTTATCTGGAGATTCCTAAGGTCAGCCTGGAGGCAGGCAAGGCTTTCAGAGGCTGGTACGGATCTGCCCTTGGTGCATTGTTTGATTGGAATAATAAATGGGATTTCACTCAGCCTGTAACCCAGGATATGACCCTTTACGGCGAATGGTCCAGCAGCAGTAGTGTCTATAAAGTTACCTATGATACCGACGGTGGTACACTTAATCCTTCTTCAATCAATGTATTGGAAGGTGAATCGGCTCCTGTTCCGACAGACCCGGTTAAATCAGGATATATCTTTGCCGGCTGGTACAAGAACCCGGCCAAGACAGAAAAGTTTGACTTCAATACCGAAGTGATCAACAGCAACACAACCATCTATGCCCTTTGGTACGAGAGGCTGGAATATATCGAGAACGTGGACGGAAATGATGCGTACTTTATCATTCCGTATACTCCTAACGAAAAGACAGGAGTGGATATCAAGTTCTGGTACGGCGGATATCACTCCAGAACCATATTCGGAAGCTCGGACTTCAGACTCCGCGGAAACAGTATTCTCCGTATCTTTGAGGCTGATTACGGACCTACAACATATCTGGGTCTTGAGGTAAGGTTTGACCAGGGTCCTTGCAAGATGCATCTGTGCCGTTATCACGGATTCGGTGTAATCAATGCCGAAAATGAGTCCCAGTTATTCAACATTGATGTGTCACCGGTAGGATCGTTCAACGATGACGTACTTTTAGTATTCAGGGACAACTCAACTCCGGAATCGGCTCACGGAAAGCTGTATTACCTGCAGCTGTACCATGACCATACGCTGATCGGAGACCTGTATCCTTGCAGAAGGCTGTCTGACGGAAAGGTAGGTATGTACGATACGCTCAACGACATCTTCTATTCCAGTGCAAACGAGTACGAGTTTGTTGCCGGCCCTCGTGCAGACTGATTTCTGACTTTTTTTTCTTATCTTGAAGCAGAAATGCGCTTTCGTCCTTTATAAAGGGCGTGGGCGTAATTAATTTTCTACCCTACATAGTCATTCTTTTTGGTACAGTTCCCCTGTTCTTTACGGACAGGGGGCTGTTTTTTCTGTGGCTTCTCCTTTTTAGCTTTACCGCCCTGCTCCTGAACAGAAGAATTTTTCGCTCCCGGAAGCTGGCGGTATTTATTATATGGACTCTGGTTTCAGCCGGAATCACGGCTCTCCGGTACGAGCCCGAGGAAAAAGGACTGCCGCCGGAACTGAGGGGAATTACAGCTGTGGAGGGAATACTGAAAAGTGACGGACGAAAAGTATCCGGCGGCAGCTACATGTACGAGCTGGCTGTGGGAACTCTCTTCTGCGGCAATGTTTCCATGGAGTATCCGGCGGTAACTACGGTTTTTGCTTCCGGGGAGAAGTTTTACTGGGGGGAACGGGTCTGCTTTGAAAAGATCCGTCCCGGCCGGGATGGATTGAGCTTTTCCGCCGGAAAAGCTGCCTCTGCCGGAAACCCGGCCCTGTTTTTCAGCCTGAGGAAAAGGTGTGCAGCTCTGTTTACAGCCAGGATAGAAAAGGTTTTCGGCCGGGAGAGTTCCCTTGCAGAGGCCCTTTTCCTGGGCAACCGGGATAACCTGCCGGCAGAAATCAGGGACAGGTTCAGGATGGCCGGGCTTTCCCATGTGCTGGCACTTTCCGGGATGCACCTTGGGATAATTTCCTTCTTTGTCTATTTTACGGTGCGGCGGATTGCCGGGCCCGGTTTTTCCTTTGCCGCCGTCAATACCGTGAATATTCTATACCTGCTTCTGGCAGGCATTTCTCCCTCCCTGTTCAGGGCGGTGCTGATGTTCTTTATTGTTTCCCTGGGAAAGGTAACCGGGCGGAAAACAGATCTCATGCAGGTTCTTTTCTTTGCCTTTTCCGTTTCCCTTATGATTTTTCCCTCATTTTTCTTTTCGGCTTCGTTTCAGCTCTCTTTCCTGGCCCTGGCCGGCATACTGCTCCTGACCAAGCCCCTTGCCCGGTATGTGGGTTCCCCTTTTGCCTGCTCCCTGGGGGCTGTCATCATGACCTCTTCCGTGGTGCTTTACAGCTTCGGTGTCATCTATCCGGCCGGAATCGTGGCTTCTGCTCTCATTTCTCCCTTGGTGACTCTCTACATGTGTGCCGGCCTGATATGCATTCTTTTTCCCGTTATCCCTTACGAACAGCAGTTCTTTGGATTGCTGACCCGGGGAATCTACCTGATAACAGATACCGCTTCGGCGGTGCCGGGGTTCACTTTAAACGGAAATATTTCCTTTGGGGTATTACTATTTTTTCAGTTAGTTGTTATTCTACTGATATGTATTCCATGCAGATACCGTTGAATTACGATTCCAGAAGCGAAATTTGTGCACTGCTCAAGGAACGGGGGCTCAGTCCTACCAAGAAGTTCGGTCAGAATTTCATGATTTCCAGATCGGCCAGAGAAAGGGTTCTCAGCTTTGTCGACATCAGGGAAGGAAGCTACGTCTGGGAAATAGGGGGCGGTCTCGGTTCCATGACCTCCATGGCGCTGGAGCGGGTAGGGGAGTCGGGAAGGCTTGTGGTTTTTGAGATAGACAGGGGCTACATCTCTTTCCTGGGGGATCAGTTCGGTTCTCATCCCGGTTTTGAGATTGCGGAAGGAGATATGGTAAAGACATGGAAAGGCATCTTTGAAAAATACGGAAAGCCGGATGTGATTTTCGGCAATTTACCTTACAACAGCGCTTCTGCCATGATCAGCTCTCTGATTGAGGGGGATTGCCTGGCTCCTCAGATGGTTTTTACGGTACAGAAAGAGGCGGGACAGCGTATTGCGGCCAAGCCGGGATGCAGCGATTATTCCTCTTTTTCGGTTCTCTGCCAGCTTTCATGCAACGTGGCCTACAAGGG
>JAZNLX010000169.1:0-10238 GCA_045579325.1 Spirochaetia bacterium | reverse complement strand
GCCTCTGAGCATTCCCTCGCCCCTGAGTTCTCCGATACAGTCGAACTGAGCCTTGAGAGCCTCCAGCTTAGATGCGAAATATGCTCCCTTTACCATTACTTCCATGATGAAAGGGGGATAAAGAAGGTGTTCCAGCACCTGGTTTGCAACTGCACATGCCACCGGGTTTCCTCCGAATGTGGAGCCGTGATCTCCCGGCTTGATAAGCTCGTTTACCTTTTCAGGAATAAGTGTTGCAGAAAGAGGAAGTCCTCCCGCAAGAGGCTTGGCCAGGGTTATGATGTCCGGCCGGAGATCCACAAGTCCGCAGGCAAACGGATAACCGGTTCTTGTAAGACCTGTCTGAACCTCGTCTGCAATAAGGATAACATCGTTGGCAGCACATACCTCGTTGAGAGCAGCCGCAAGTTCAGGTGTCATGCTCCTGAGTCCGCTTTCTCCCTGGATTACCTCCACTATAACTGCGGCATAGGTGCTGTCTACTGTTTTTTTCAGTGCTTCCACATCGTTGTAAGGAAGAAATTCAACACCTGGCATTACCGGTGCCACGTCTTCCCTGTAGTGCTTGTTGTATGTACATGCAAGAGCTCCCATGGTTCTTCCGTGGAAAGAGCCCTCGAATGCGATGATCTTGCTGTTGCCTGCTCCCTTTTTTCTCAGGGAATAAAGACGTGCATACTTGATTGCAGCTTCGTTGGCCTCTGTTCCGCTGTTTCCCAGGTGAACTGCCGCAAAGTTGCCGAAATTGATAAGCTTGTCTGCCAGAAGAACAGTTTCGTCAGATGTATAAAGATTCGATGTATGGTTGATCTTCATCATCTGGTCGTATGCTGCCTTGGCCAGATCTTCCCTGCCGTGTCCCAGGGAGTTTACTGCGATTCCCGAACCGAAATCCAGATATTTCTTTCCTGTAGGATCGTAGATATAGCATCCTTCTCCGTGGTCGCAGATAAGAAATTCAGATCCGTAGTTTCTCGGAAAAGGTGATTTATGAAGTTTACTCTGAGGTATCATTTTATCTCCTTAAAGAACAATGCTTGTTCCTGTTTCTCTGTTTATGGTTTTTGCCAGATCTCCGGCATTCCTGTATTCTCCGATGCAGATTTCCCGTACACCCTCTTCAATGGCCTTGATGGAGGATCTTACCTTGGGAATCATTCCTCCGGAAATGACGCCTGCTTCGATTTCCGCCTCTGCCTGTGCCCTGTCCAGAAGGCTGATTACCTTGCCATCCTTGAGAACGCCCGGAATATCGGAAATGAAGAACAGCTTGGCTGCCTTAAGGGCAGAAGAAACTGCCAGCGCCGCTTCGTCGGCATTTATGTTCAGAGCCTTTCCTCCGACCTCCATGGAAACGGATGAAACCACCGGCAGATAACCGTTTTCCAGAAGCTGCACCAGAAGCACCGGCTTTACATCGGTTACCTTTCCTGTATGGGATACGTCACTCAGGGCCTTGCCGAGAAAAATGCTTCCGTCGCAGCCGCAAAGTCCCACGGCATCAAGTCCGCAGCTGTTTCCCAGCCTTACCAGCTCCTTGTTCATCTTGCCGGCAAGTACCATATCGGCAATTTCCATTTCAGGCGGTGTGGTAAGCCTTACCCCGTCCTTGAATACAGGCTCCAGGTTAAAAACCTTGCTTACCCTGGAAAGCTCCGCTCCCCCGCCGTGTACAAGCACAAAGCTGCAGCGGTCAGAAAGAGCTTTCATTTCCCTGAAAAGCTCGGTCATGGCATTCACGTCGGAGGCTGCCTTGCCCCCGGTCTTGATTACGACAATATCCTTCATCACAGCTCTCCGTAAAGGCTGAGGCCTGCTGTTTCCTTAAGCCCGAAACGGATGTTCATATTTTGAACAGCCTGTCCGGATGCACCCTTTACCAGATTGTCGATAACAGAGAAAAGCAGAATTGTGTTTCCCTGTACCTGGTAGCTGATATCACACCTGTTGGAGCCCCATACATGGGCGCTTTCAGGAAGATGTCCCGGTGTTACGTTGATAAAAGGCTTGTCGCCGTAGAATTCCCCGTAGATTTTTCCCACTTCCTCGTCAGTTACAGGCTTTGCCAGATCCACAACGGTGGTTACCTCCATTCCCCTTTTCAAAGGAACCAGGTGAGGAGTGAAGAACAGATCCAGGGAACTGTCAAAGTTGCAGATCTGATCCATGATTTCTGTATAGTGGCGATGGGTCTTACCCGGCAGATATGCGCAGGTGTTTTCTGTTCTTTCGCAGAAAAGGCTCTGGATCTTTGCCTTGCGTCCCGATCCTGAAATACCGGAAAGGGCGTTTGCCACAATCTTTCCCTTGAGAAGCCCCTTGGCCGCAAGAGGGAGAAGACGTAGCAGGGTACATGTAGGATAACAGCCCGGATTGGCGATTATGTCTGCCTTCTTTATTGCCTCGCCGTTGATTTCGCAGAGACCGTAGGCTGAACCCGGAAGAAGATCCGGGCGAGGAGGCTCCTGACCGTAAGCCTGCATGAAAAGTGCATGGTTCTTGATTCTGAAGTCTGCCGAAAGGTCGATTACCACGCTTTTTCCGAAAAACGGTTCGCAGATCTTTGCAGATTCCAGATGAGGAAGTCCCGCAAATACCACGTCGGGATTCATTGCTGCCGCTTCCTCAAGGGTAACCAGATTTCCCTTGCAGAGATTCAGTTTTCCTTCTATAGATTTTCCGATACCGAAATCCACGGATGCTGCCGGATTCCCGAACCTGGTTGAGGAAACCGGAATAATTTCATCCACATCGGGATGATCCGCCAGAAGGCGGAGAAGAAGCATACCTGTGTAGCCGGTTGTACCGAGAATAACTGCTTTCATGTTTACTCCTGTAATATATGTAATGAAGGAAGCATTCTGTCCAGAACACGGATAAATTCCGATCCGGAAACCCCCTCCTTAAGTACCAGTATAATGGTATCGTCACCGGCCACGGTTCCCAGAACCTCGTCGAAGCCGATGCTGTCAAAGGCTGCAGCCACTGTATTTGCGTACCCGGGCAGAGTCTTTATTACTCCCATATTAAGGGAAAATTCAATTGAGATAAAGCCCCTTTCAATATCGCCGGCAAAAAGTTTTTCCTCGTTGAAGGAATAACGGTAACCTCCGTCCGGCTTATGGGTTTTTCCCACCTTGAGCGCCTTGAGATCCCTGGAAAGAGTGGCCTGGGTAACTTCCACCCCTCTTTTCTCCAGCATATCCTGAAGCTGCTCCTGACTTTCTATTTCACTGTTCAGAATCAGGGTCCTGATCAGATTGAGTCTTTTCTGTCTTTCCATAGTGCTTTGTATATTTATACTACTTTATGCATATTTATGCAATAACCTGTATCGGGTTTCAAAAAAAATATCCCGCCGTAGCGGGATAGAAAAACATAGTCAGGTTAAAATCAGAATAACTTGTATGTAACTCCGATTACACCTTCGAAAATGTCCTTGTCAAGCTCTGCGCCGTTCCATGTTTCTTCAAAGTACTGAACATAGAAACCGCCGAGATCGATTGTAAAGTCACCTGCAGAGATTTCAACACCGCCGCAGTATGTGAAGCTGTCGAGGCTTGGAGCAGAGAAGCTGTTTCCGCCGGCCTTGCTGTTGCATCCGATATTTGTGTAGAAACCGCCGAGGCTCACTGCAAACATGTCGTTGATCTGGTATTCACCTGCAAAGTTGATTTCGAATGCGTTGTCATAATCATATTCAGCAGCCTGGTTGAAGTAGATGCTTGAACCTGCAGCAAGGTAGAGCTGTGAAGTTGCCTGCCAGCCGATACCGAAAGAGAGGTATGCAGGAATAACATAGTCGAATCTTGAATCCTCAACTGCACCCATCATATTGCATACTGTGCTGTTTCCGGATACATCTGTGTATTCGTAATCGATGATTGATTCTGTGTGGTATGTTACGGCAAGGTCGATTGTATCAACAGGCTTGTAGTGAACGCTGAGGATACCGCCTACTCCGAATCCGGAAGCCTCTGAGTCAAGGAGAGTCTTTTCTGTTCCAAGAAGCGAAGCAGTCAGATTAGGAGCATTATCAAGAGTAATTTCTCTTGTCTGCTTTCCGTAAAGAATCTTAACGGCAGCACCTACAGCAAGTCTGTCATCCCAGAACTGATGTGACATACCTGTAACCAATCCCAGAACAGATGATGATACATCAAGGGAATGACCCATAAGTTCATTTTTAATAAGTGGAGCCGCAGCAGACGGGATAACACCACCGGCCACCAATCCGCCTACCATTGTGTCGATAGCTCCGATTGTATCTCCGTTACCTTTTTCATATTCCAGGGCACCGCCGCCTGCAAATACTGTCATACCTGTGAAAAGGGCTGTCTTATCCTTTTTCCACACTACTTCAAAGTTAGGATAAAGAAGTGTAGGAATGTCGGATGAGTAATCCTTTCCGTTGATTTCGTTTGCATATTCCTTATAAAGGAACTGGTTACCTACTTCAAAGTAGAGACCGTCTTCAAGGAATGCTGTACCTGCCGGGTTGTAGAACATTGCATCCGGTTTTTTACATTCTGTGTTTTTTGCAGGGAATCTTACATAACCTGCAGACTGATTGATCTTGTTTTCTGTTCCGCCGGCAAAAAGAGCGGTAGAAACGATCATGAAAGTGAGAGCCAAAACAATTTTCTTCATTAGATAAAAATCCTCCGATGTATTATGTCGGATAAGGTAAAAACACCTTTCCAAGCACTTTATCAGAAGAACCGGCAGAAAGCCGGGCAGCAAAATCTTCGTATAAAGTAATGAATATTTTCTATATTAAACCCGATTCAGTGTCAAGATATCCTCCGGGTACAAGATTTCCTTGTCAGGAATCTTTCCCTATGGTACGATGAAAACGGGAAGGTAATCCGCAAAAAACCGAGCTTTTCTCAGTGGCTGTTCGGAAAATTAAGATGAAAATTTAAGGGTTTTGACCGGCTTGGCTGTCAGACGGACACCTGAGGCCTTGAATCCCTTGGCATTATACTTTTCTATATCGAAGCTTTCTTCCTTGACCTTCATTCTCGGAGCCGGCTTGTAGACCAGATTTATCTTTCCCTGCTGCTTGTCTGTAAAGAAGATCAGCTTGCAGCCTTCAGGGAGAAATTCATAGCTTCTGTCCGCCATGTTCTTTTCCATGGCAAAGCGCTTGATGCAGTAATATTTCTTGTCGGCGGTCTGGTACACCACGGTAAACACATGGCTTTTATCCACTATGCCGCAGTAGAGCATTTCCTTATCCACAAACATCTTATCGGGAACGGCAGCCACGTTGAAGCTTCCGTTTTTCTTCATTATCAGCAGCTTGTCGTAACCGGAGGCCTCTAGGATAACGTCTCCTTTTGACACCTCGTATCCGATATATCCGGTTTCCTTGTCGTAGCGTACCTTGAGGTCCTTGCGGGCCACTTCCCTTACATCCACACGGTTGAAGCCGGTAATGACTGTCCTGCGGGGATAAAGAGCTCCGTACTTTTCCTTTATGCCGGTTATGAATTCGGTTGCATATCCCACCAGGTCTCCCAGATGCTTCTGCACCAGCTTAAGCTGTGCCTTGATTTCGGCCATTTCCTTCCTGGCCTTGTTTATGTCGTAGAGGGAAATACGGCGAATAGGGATCTTGAGCAGGGTTTCCACGTTTTCTTCGGTGATTTCCCGCCTGATCTGATCCATAAACGGCTCAAAACCATCCAATACTGCCTTGTTCACCGCTTCTTTGGTCTTCATCTCCTCAATGGCCTTGTAGATGCGCTCCTCAATAAAGATCCTTTCCAGGGTACGGAGATGGAGCTTTTCCTGAAGCTTGGCCTCTTCCAGAAGAAGCTCGCTGCGGAGAATCTCCACCAGCTGATCCGCCTGATGCCGGATAACGTTGCCGACAGTCATCTGAACCGGTTTTCCGTCCTTGATTACCAGCAGATTGACAGAAACTGAGCTTTCGCACTCGGTAAAAGCGTAAAGGGCATCCACAGCATCTGCCGACTGGACTCCCCTCGGAAGCTTGATTTCTATTTCCACCTTGTCGGTGGTGAAGTCGCTGATGGAAGCAACCTTGATTTTCCCCTTCTTGGCCGCTTTTTCTATGGAATCTATGAGAGTTTCCGTATTCTGACCGAAAGGAAGCTCCCTGATTATTATCTTTTTAGGATCCGATGTATCCAGCTTGGCTCTGATAAGCACCTTGCCGTTTCCGTCTGCGTAGCCCGACACATCCAGAAGTCCCCCCGTAGGAAAATCGGGATATATCTCAGGTTCGCCGCCCCGGAGAGCAAGCACCATGGCATCCAGCACCTCGGTAAAGTTATGGGGAAGAATCTTGGTGGACATGCCGACCGCAATTCCCTCAGCCCCCATGATGAGTACCACCGGAATCTTGGCCGGAAGCACCACAGGCTCCTTGGTCCTGCCGTCGTAGGATGGCTCGTATTCTGTGATTTCGGGATTGTAAAGCACCTCTTTTGCCAGAGGCAGAAGACGGCACTCGATGTATCTGGCAGCTGAAGCTCCGTCCCCGGTATAGAGGTTTCCGAAGTTTCCCTGCTTGTCTATGAAGAGATCCTTGTTGGCCAGGTTTACCAATGCATCCCCTATGCTGGCATCGCCGTGAGGATGGAGTTTCATGGTTTCGCCCACCACGTTGGCCACCTTGATGAACTTTCCGTCATCCATATTGAAGAGAGTAGCCATTATACGGCGCTGTACCGGTTTCAGACCGTCTCCGAGATGAGGAATAGCCCTGTCCTTGATTACATAGGATGCATATTCCAGAAAATTCTGATCAAAAAGGGTATCCACATAATATGATGACATCAGATCAAGTTCTCCATAATGTATTCTTTGCGTTTAGGGGTATTGCTTCCCATATAGAAATCCAGCAGTCCCTGTACCTGCTGCCTGTTCTGGATTCCCACCTGCACAAGCCTGATATCGGCACCTATGAACTGTCCGAATTCATTCGGGGAAATCTCTCCCAGTCCCTTGAAACGGGTAATTTCCGCATTGGCAATCTTCCTGGCCGCCGCATCCCTCTCCTTTTCGGAATAGCAGTATTTGGTCACTTTCTTGTTGCGCACACGGAAAAGAGGTGTTTCCAGCACATAGACCCTGCCTGCAGCCACCAGCTCCTCGTAATAGCTGAGGAAAAAGGTAAGAAGAAGGTTTCTGATATGGAAGCCGTCGTTGTCGGCATCTGTTGCTATGACTATCTTGCCGTAACGGAGATCTTCTATGCTGTTCTCGATTCCCAGGGCCATGGTCATATTGTAGAATTCCTCATTCTTGTATATCTCGGTACGCCCCTTGCCGAAAACGTTCAGCGGTTTTCCCCGGAGTGAGAAAATAGCCTGTGTATATACATCCCTGGATCCCACCATGGAACCCGATGCAGACTGTCCCTCTGTAAGGAAAATCATGGAACCGGCCCCTTTCTCGCCGTCCTGCAGATGGTACTTGCAGTCCTTAAGCTTCGGAATCTTGAGGGCAATCTTCTTGGCAGCCTCCTTGGCCTCTTTCTTGACCAGGTTCAGCTCCTTCCTGAGCTTCTCGTTCCTGATGATTATGTCTTCCAGCTTCTTGGCTTCGTCCACATGCTTGTGAAGATAATCCTCCACTCCGCTTTTCACATCGCTGACTATCCAGCTGCGGATTTCGGTATTGCCCAGCTTGTTCTTGGTCTGGCTTTCAAAAACCGGCTCCCGGAGCTTGATGGAAATACAGCCGGCCATGCATTCCCTGACATCCTGCCCGGTGTAGGAAGCCTTGAAATATTCGTTGATTCCCTTGAGAACCCCCTCCTTGAATGCGCTCAGATGGGTTCCGCCGTCGCTTGTGTACTGGCCGTTTACAAAGGAATAATAGTTTTCGCCGTAGTTGTGGGTGTGGGTAAAGGCCACCTCCAGCCTGTCGTTCCTGAAATAGATGGTTTCGTAGTGGTTATCTTCTCCCACTTCGCTCTGCAGCAGGTCATAAAGCCCCTTGTCGGAATAGAAGGTCTCCTTGCCGAGCACCAAAGTAAGGCCCCGGTTCAGATAAGCATAGTTCCAGAGTCTTTTTCTTACAAAGTCAAGATTGTATTCATATTCGCCGAAAATTTCGGTATCGGGAACAAATTCCATGAAGACACCGTTCCTTTCCTTGGTGCCTGAGCCGCTTCTTTCCGAAACCAGCTTGCCCCGCTCAAAAAGAGCCTCCTGGAAGTTGCCGTCCCTGACAGATACTACCCTGAAATACTGAGAAAGAGCATTTACAGCCTTGGTTCCCACACCGTTGAGCCCCACCGAGAACTGGAATACGTCATCGTTGTACTTGGCCCCGGTATTGATGACGGAAACGCATTCCACCACCTTACCCAGAGGAATTCCGCGTCCGTAGTCCCTGACCTTGACCCTTCTGTCCTTGATCTCCACCACGATACGCTTTCCGTATCCCATGATGTATTCGTCGATGCTGTTGTCTATGATTTCCTTCAGAAGCACATAGATTCCGTCGTCGGGATTGTTTCCGTTTCCCAGACGCCCTATGTACATACCGCTTCTCTTGCGGATATGTTCAAGGGAGCTCAGCGTCTGTATCTTGCTCTCGTCGTATTCCTGAGCTTTCTTCATCAGATGTCTCCGAATCTTTCAAGTACCCAGCGCCCCTTTTCGCAGGCAAAGACATTGAAGCTTGTGTTGCCGACCTTGAAGCAGCGGCGTGCGTTTACCGAAATGCCCAGAACGATACGGGTAAAGAAGTCCACCCAGCCCCGGTGTGTAACCACCAGGATGTTTTCTCCCTGATGCTTTTCTGCCACATAAGCCATGAAATCGGTGATCATATCCACATATTCCTGCTTGCTCTGCCCTTCGGGAATCCTGTATTCCACGTCGTCGGAAACAGCCTTTCTGAAGTCTTCGGGATAATTTTCCTTGATATAGGCCCAGTCGTGCCCTTCAAAAATACCCATGTCCCTTTCCCTGAGTCTGATATCGTCCACAATTTCCAGACCGAGGCTTTCATTTATGTAATCTGCCGTGTTTCTGGCTCTTCCCAGATCGCTGGAATAGATTTTTGAGAACTTTATATCTGCTATCTTCTTTCCGAGAGCCTTTGCATGGTCAATGCCCTTCTGAGTGAGGGGACTGTCACTTACGCCCTGCATCTTGTCCAGAAGGTTCCATTCGGTTTCGCCGTGTCTTACAATTGATATACGAGTTACGTTTTCCATAGTTGTCTCCAGATTAAGCCCGGGTTCAGATTCCCCGGTACTTCTTTATTTTATCATACGCTTCCTGTATCTGTGCAAACTTTTTGTTCGCAAATTCGGTAAATTCTTCGGGAAGCCCTTTGGATGCTATAACATCGGGATGATATTCCTTGACCAGTTTCTTGTATCTGGCCCTGACTGCATCATCGGAATCCTGTTCATTGCAGCCGAGAACGGAATATGCCTCCATAAGGGATGCAGATGTTCCGGACATAGAGCCCGATGCCTGACGGTATCCCTGCTCCTGCCTTCTGCCGGCGCCGTACTTGTTCCTGAGCATGGTGACGCTGTAGGCCGGATAGTTCAGTATCATGGCTGTTCTGGCAATGAACTGATCTTCCCTTGAATCCAGGGTGTCGTCCGCAAAAGCAACCCTTACCAGGATATCCATGAGAAGCTCTGTCATCTGAGGCTCGCCGCGGAAACATTCCGCAAACTGCTCTGCAAACTTTTCAAAGGACTCGGAAGAGGCAGCCGCAGTATCAAAGATCCGCATGGCAAAGGCGCCGTCCTCCGGATGGAATTTCAGATCTTCCCCGATAAAGCGCTCGGTGATTGCCCTCTCGCTGCCGGAAACCTGTCCGTCAGATGCCGCAAGCTTGCCAAGCAGAGAGAATACAGCGGCAAAGAATGTCATCTGCCGGGTCTGGTTCATGTCCGCACCGGAGTGATTCCGGTACATGCCGGGCTCAGGTCTTCCGGCACCCCTGCCCGACTTGTCAAAGCTGTGACCGATGGCCACACCCAATATTGTTCCCAGCGGACCGAACATGGATCCCACAAGTCCGCCGATTATCTTTCCCCCAATAGCCATTATTTCCCCTTACTATTGTATTCTTATTAATTATATAGGTTTAACAACTGATTGACAAGGCTTAATATTGAAATGTAATCTACAGTAGATGGGAAGAAAAAAAACGGTTTACATCATTTTGGCCGCCATGCTTCTGCTGGAATCGGGATGCAGGCTCAACTACAAGGAGGCCGGCATTTC
>JAZNLX010000168.1:0-6042 GCA_045579325.1 Spirochaetia bacterium | reverse complement strand
AGAACCAGGGGAATATCATTGAAGCAAGGGGTTTCCATGATGTAGCGGAAGCCTTCTATTCCGATAAAGCCCTCGCCGATACAGGCATGACGGTCGACCCTTGAGCCGCATTCCTTCTTGGCATCGTTCAGGTGCATGGCTTTCAGGTACTTTATCCCGATAATCCGGTCAAATTCATCCATTACCTTTGCAAATCCTTCCTTTGTGGAGATATCGTAACCGGCGGCAAAGATGTGACAGGTATCGATACAGACTCCGGCTCTGGATTTGTCGTTCATGTTTGAAATGATTCTGGCAATATGCTCAAACCTGTATCCCAGGTTGGTTCCCTGGCCTGCGGTAACTTCGATTACAGCCATTACATTTCCTGTACTTTCGTCTGCCAGGGCAATATTTATGTTGCGGCTGATTATATCCAGACCCTCTTCTTGGGATATCTGCTTCAGGTGGCTTCCCGGATGGAAGTTCAGGTATCTGAGTCCCAGACGGTTGCATCTGGCAAGCTCATCCCGGAAGGCATCCCTGGACTTTGTATGTTTTTCGGGATCTGCATTTCCCATGTTTATCAGGTAGCTGTCGTGGGGAAGCACATGGTCGGGGGAATAGCCGTATTTGTCCATGGCATTCCTGAAAAGGGCCACTTCCTCGTCGCTTATGGGTTTTGAGACCCACTGTTTCTGGTTCTTTGTAAAGAGGGCAAAGGCTCTGGCCCCGATGGCGGCGCTGTTTTCCACAGCCCTGTAGAGGCCTCCGGTAGTGCTGACATGTGCGCCTACGTACTTCATTTTTTTCCTCCGTGTTCTATAACAGCCTCGATTTCGGAGTAGTCTGCTGCAATGTAATCGGGCTTTGGATTCATGGCTGCTATTTCTTCAGCTCCGGGATTTTTTCCGTTTGTAAAAAGGCAGGAATCAAGACCGGCGTTTTTTGCTCCCATGATATCGGATGAAAGGCTGTCGCCGATTACCAGGACCTCTTCCTTTGGGGGGAATCCCAGTTTTTCAAGACCCTTGGCAAAATAACCTGCATCAGGCTTCTGTATCCCGATTTCCTCGGAAATAAGGATTTCCTTGAAATATTTTCCTATTCCCGACATCTCTATACGGCCTCTCTGAACAGAGGAAAGTCCGTTGGTGGAAAGCACCAGGGTATGATTTTCATAAAGCTTTTCCAGAAGCTCCTTGGCACCCTCCAGCAGATATGCATAGTGGGAAAGGGCTTCCACGTAGACAGGAGACATGATGCTGCTGTCATAGTCCAGTCCGGCTTTCTGTTTCAGGATTTCAAATCTTTCTACCCTGAGCCTTTTGGTATCAATCAGTTTCTTTTCAAAATCTTTCCATAATTTATCGTTTATCTCGTGATAAAGGGGAATCAGGGAATCGTCCCATTCATTACCCATTCTGATTATACTTTCCCTGAGGGCACTTGCCTCGGCTTTGTTGAAATCGTACAGAGTATTGTCTGCATCAAAAAAAATATATTTGTATGCCATAATATAAAGATATACCCAAAAACATAGTTGAACAAGTCAAAACAAGAGGATAAAATTAATTCATGTCTTACAAAATCGATATTCACACACATGTTTTTCATGAAAAAATAGCAGAAAAAGCAGTTCAGAAGCTTTGCGATCACTATAAACTTGGACAGCCTTATCCGGGAACAGCGGCAGACCTGAAGGAAAAGATGGATGCTGCCGGAATAGACAAGGCGGTGGCTCTCTGTGCCGCAACCAACGCTCAGCAGGTAGTGCCGGCAAATGACTGGGCCATTACCATGAAGAAGAAATACACCTGCTTTATCCCTTTCGGAACACTCCATACCGACTACGAAAACTGGAAGGAGGAGCTGGACAGACTTCTGGCGGCCGGAATCAGGGGGCTTAAGTTCCATCCCGATTTCCAGAAAATAGACATGAGAAATCCGGTTCTTTACGATATTCTGGAGGAAGCTGCCGGAAAATTTACCGTGCTTTTCCATATCGGAGATATCTATCCGCCTGAGGAAAACTATTCGTCTCCTCAGAAACTGGCCGAAATCCTCAATGCATTTCCCCGACTGGAGGCTGTGGCGGCTCATCTCGGAGGCTACAGACACTGGCCTTATGTGGTGGAAAGCCTTAAAAATTACGATTTCTACATGGATACTTCAAGCTCCCTGCTTTATATGAGCGACGGTGAATTGAAGGATATTCTCGATAACTTCTCTACAGACAGGTTCCTTTTCGGAAGCGATTATCCTATCGGAAACCCAATGGTGGAAATGGATCTGATAAAAAAGAGAATGCGTCTTTCATCTGATGAATATGACAGGCTCTTCACACGCTGTGAGAACCTGATTGCACTCAGGGATTAAGGGAGCTTTTCCCCGTCATCATCTATTATCTCGTACTCGATAGGGGGCTCCTGCTTCATCTTCTCGTGGGCCTTCTGAAGAATCCTGCCGGGTATGAGCATTACTATTCCCGTAAAATAGAGAATCATGAACAGTATTATAAGCGGGATGAAAATTATAATCAAAAGAAAAACTGTAAACATATTACCTCGTCAAGCTCTTATTTTCTTGCCCAGATGACAGCATGCTGAAACCAGGGCTATGCCGGCTGCAATGGCTCCGGCGGCGGTAAGTGTCCTGAAACCTGTGGCTGATGCCAGTCCCATATTGCCCCAAAGGGAATAAAGCATGGTTTCGTAGATTCCTCCGCCCGGTACAAAAGGGATTATACCAGGAATAATAAAAATTGTGGCAGGTTTTTTCAAGATTGAGGCGTAAATTTCAGAAGCGGCCGCTACAAAAAGAGCACTTATGAAATATCCTGCCGTAGCCATTCCCATACCTTGGGTAAGGATAAGGAAAATCAACCAACCCACTGCACCGATAAGGGAAGCGGTGATGATATCGTATTTGTTTATGTAGAAAAAATATGCAAAAGCAGCTGTAACAAAGAAGGCTGTAATCAGGGCCGGAACCGTGCTGTACCATGGAGAAATGGCAGAGATGTAGGAAACATCCGAAGGAAACGGTATAAGCCCAAGTGCTGCACCGATGGAAAGGGCAGCGGCAATGATAAAGGCCTCCAGAAGCTTGGCTGCTCCGGCTACAAGATCTCCTGCTATGGTATCGCGGATGGCATTGACCAGTATAACACCCGGAACCAGGGTCATAAGAACAGATATACTGACATTGTTTATGGATGGAATAAGATCCAGCATGAAAGATAGGGCAGAAAGTACTGATATTATGAAACCGCCTGTGATGGATGTCAGGAACCCGGGGAGTTTAAGCGGATTGAGTGCTACCAAAATAATGCGCATGACAGCACCTATGACAAAGGCTGTAACTGCTTCGGCTGCCGAGCCGCCGAACAGAAGTGAAAAACAGCCGCTGCCCGCTGCAATAGCCAGGACCACAGCCCAGGCCGGGTATTCGGGAGCATGTTCTATTCTTCTGAAAACATTGCTTATCATTATGGGATCCAGGTTCTTTTTGCTGGCAAGACGCTTGATTTCCGTTTCCAGCATGGTGATTCTGCCCAGGTTGATGGTACGGTGCAGAATCCGCTTGAAATGGGTATGGTGTCTGCCGTCGTGGTTTGTGCAGGTAAGAAGTACAACTGTAGGGGTGGCAAATGCAGATACATTTTCGGCTCCCAACATTTTGGCCACGGTACACATGATCTCCTCGCAGCGGTAGGTTTCTCCGCCGTTTTTGAGAACTATGATTCCTGCCCTGATAGCTGTTTCCAGTATTCTGTCCATAAAATAAGATTAAATCGGAAAATAAATACGGTCAATAGTAAAATTTTGTTGACAAAAAATTTCAATGTCTGTATACTCTTTAAACACGACGCAGGGTGGAGCAGTTGGCAGCTCGTCGGGCTCATAACCCGAAGGCCGTAGGTCCGAGTCCTACCCCTGCTAACAGAACCTTCCTATTTCAGGAAGGTTTTTTTATTTCTTTTTCGGTATACACTTGTCAAAGCAGAACCTTACGCAATGCTGACTTGAAAACTCAGCCCTGTAATACCGGCAACCAAGCTACGATTTTATAATGTTTGAGAGAAAATCTTTTCTGTGCTATAATACGCTGACTTGGAGATAAATCATGGTTAAACATATAATTTTGTGGACATTGAAGGAAATGCCGGAAGAAGAAAAAACTGCCGTAAAGGCCGGTATCAAGGAGGGACTTGAGTCCCTATCCGGTAAGATTCCGGGAATGACCGATATCAAGGTGATTGCCGACGGCCGGCTTGCAAGCTCCACCGCAGACCTGATGCTGGACAGCAGCTTTGAATCCTTTGATGCATTGAAAGGGTATGCATCCCATCCCGAACACATCAGGGTGGCAGATGAGAAGGTTCGTCCGTTTACCTCATCCCGTGCCTGCCTGGATTACGAAGTGTGAAATCAGACTTAAGCTGAAATGGATTTTTCTTATATTCTGAAAAGTGCAAAATATGATGAGACTCTTCTGCTGAAATACGGTTTCAAGAAATCGGAAGCTTCGGATCCTTATTCCATGACAAAAACATTTTCCGTAGCCGGCAACGATTTTTATGTAATCTTTGAAATTTCAGAAAGCAGTTTTTCCGGAAGGATTGTTGAACAGGAATCAGATGATATCTATGCCTTGGCTGAGGTTCCGTCTGCTGCAGGAAGCTTTGTGACAGAGGTTCGCAGACAGGTTCAGGATTTTGCAGAGGATATCAGGGATACATGTTTTGTTTCCACCGACATGAAGAAAAAATTCATGGAATTTGTCCGGAAGCATTTCGGCGTTCCGGGAGACAACCCATTCAGGGAGGAATCTCCTGATACAATGGTGTTCAGAACTCCTGAAAAATCCTGGTTTGCCTTGGTCATGACTGTCAGCTTCAAGAATCTGGGATTCCGTAGTGATGCGCCGGTTTCTGTGGTAAACCTTAAACATCGCCCGGAGCACATCCCTGAAATAGTAGATAATCACCGCATATTCAACGCTTATCACATGAACAAAAAGCACTGGATAACAGTAATCCTGAGCGACAATATGGATTTTGACCTTCTCCGTGAGCTGACCGAGGAAAGCTACAGGCTGGTGACGGGGAAACGGGGATAAACGGTTAAGTTTGTTTGTTAATTGTAAATAAATATGATATAATTATATAAAACGGTTTAAGGAAATATTCATGGCCAAATCAAAATCGTCAAAAAACTCAGGTGTTACACTTGGTTTTGAAGAGCAGATATGGAATGCTGCTTGTGAGCTTTGGGGACATATTCCAGCGGCAGATTATCGTAAAATATTTATCGGTCTTATTTTTTTAAAATATATATCAACTGCTTTTGATAAGAAGTTTAAAGAATTGGTACGGGATGGGGATGGTTTTGAAAATGAACCTGATGCATATCTTGCAGAAAATATATTCTTTGTACCGGAAGAAGCTCGATGGGATAAAATAGCAACAGCTGCCCACACTCCTGAAATCGGAACAATTCTTGATAAAGCAATGACAGCTATAGAGGCTGAAAATAAAGGACTGAAGGGTGTTCTTCCTAAAAACTATGCTACTCCGGAATTGGATAAAAGAGTTTTGGGGAATGTAGTTGATGTATTTACAGTAAGGGGTATAAAATGACGAATGCAGAAATAAAATATCCAAGCAGTGGAAGGATATATTTTTTCCATGTTAGTTTACTTATAAATGTATTTTTCAAAAACATAATTTCCTTGGCATCCTTTAATTCTTTTCATTATTGCAAATGCATCTGGAGATTTTAGAATAAAATCAATTTCTTTTTTGGGAAGTCTAATATTTTAATTAATTTATCATTATTAATATCCATAAAATTCCCCTTTTCCTTACATCTTTTCATACTTCACAATTTCGTCTGTAAAATCACTCTATTTAAGATGTGAATCATTTTGAAGACGACCAATAACAATAGATGGCAAAATATTTTGAGTTTTTGCAAATGCTTTTATTGCAGATAAAGAAAAATTTTGTGCATTTACAAAGTTGCAATATGCATTTTTTTCTATTAGTGTATTTTCTGC
>JAZNLX010000167.1:0-3268 GCA_045579325.1 Spirochaetia bacterium | reverse complement strand
GTCAGTACGGATCGGTTGGCCTACAGCAGCAGGTTGATCAGCGTGTACCTGTCGTTATCCACCTCGTTCTTCTCTTCCGAAGTCTTTATAAAACGCCTTTGTCCCTCTATGACATTGCCGAAATACCGGTTGAACAGTTCCTCCGGATTCTGTGCCGTAAGCTTTCTCTTTTTCCAGTTGATTCCCGCCATCAGGAAGAAAAAAAGCCCCACCACCGGAAGGAACATCAGCAGGATTATCCATGTAAGGGAAGTCTCAGGATCCCTGTTGTCGAGAATTACAACCAATATTGTCAGAATAATATTGATTGCCATGATAATGTTGAATATCTCAAGCGCTGTCATATAACTATAATATAACAAAAAAATTCTTAATGCTATTTACAAAAATATATAAAATAGGTAATATATCTAAACCATTGGTAAATATTTAAGATTTTATATAGAGGTGAAAAAAATGGCCAGAAGATGTGATGTATGCGGAAAAGGTGTTCAGTCCGGAAATAAAGTAAGCCATGCACAGAATAAGACAAAAAGAGTATGGAAGCCAAATCTTCTTAAAGTCAGAAGTCTCATCTGCGGCAGACTTATCACACTTAAAGTATGTGCAGCTTGTCTCAAGAAGGGAGACATTACAAAAGCATAATTATTCTGACTTGATTCAGTAAAAAGAAAAGAGGGTACTGATATGTATACCTCTTTTTTTTTGCTTTGTTTGTTAGTATATTAAAGGAAATATATTGGAGAAAAAAATGAGTGACAGAAATAATCCACCCTTCAATTACCGTCCGCCTCAGTTCAGGATGCCAAGCCGCAAGGCTATAACCATGGTTCTTGCCGTTGTTATCATTCTGGGAACTCTGGCTACGGGAATTTATCAGGTAGACCAGAGAGAAGAGGCCGTTATCCTTTTCCTCGGTAAATTCAACAGGATTACAGGACCGGGACTCCATTTCAAGCTCCCGTTCGGTATTGAACAGAACTACAATGTACCTACCCAGGTTATCCAGAATATGTCCTTCGGATTCAGGGCCGATGAGTATGGCGGAACCAGAACCAACGACTATCCGCAGGAATCGGTAATGCTTACCGGAGACCTTAATATCGTAGACGTGGAGTGGATTATCCAGTACAGGATCACAGATCCCAAGGCATGGCTTTTCAACGTGCTCGACAAGGAAAAGACCATCCGCGACATTTCACAGTCCACACTTAACATGCTGGTGGGAGACAGAACCATCATGGATGTTATCGGAGAGGAAAGAAATAATATAGAGATCCAGGGACAGGAACTCATGAACAACGTACTGGGCAGCTACAAGCTGGGTATCAGCGTCATAGCGGTCAAGCTCAGGAATATCGTACCTCCGAGAGGTGCCGTACAGGATGCATTCGAGGATGTAACCAAGGCCCAGCAGGACATGAACCGTTTCATCAACGAAGGAAAAGAGGCCTACAACAAGGAAATTCCTAAGGCAAGAGGACAGGCCGACCAGATTATCCAGGAAGCCATGGGTTATTCCAAGGAGCGCGTGAACAAGGCCCAGGGAGATGCAGCCAGATTTGATTCCGTATACGAAGAGTATGCCAAGAGCAAGGATATAACCAAGACCAGACTTTATATCGAGACCATGGAAGAGATATTCAAGGGGGACAAGGCAGGAGATCTTGTGGACAAGAACCTGGAAAACTTCCTTCCTCTCAAGAATATCCAGCCTAAAGGGGGTGCAAGATGAGTGCACAGAAAAAACCTGACAATCTTAAGGTAACACTTACAGCCCTTGTGGTTCTTATAGCTCTTTTCGTGGCTTCAGGTCCTATGTATATCCTTTCGGAAGGGGAACAGGCCATTATTGCCAGATTCGGAAAGATCATCAACACAGAGACCAATGCCGGCCTCAAGTTCAAGGTTCCTGTTATAGACAAGGTAACCAAGTATCCTAAGAAGATCATGGCATGGGACGGCGAATCCCAGCGTATTCCTACCAGGGAAAAGCTCTTTGTATGGGTAGATGCCACAGCCAGATGGCAGATTGTGGATCCGGGCAAGTTCTATGCTTCCGTAACCACCATCAATGCGGCAAAGGGGCGTCTCAACGAAATCATCGAGTCTTCTCTCCGTACAGTCATTTCCCAGAACTTCCTCCGGGAGGTTGTAAGAAATTCCAATGTCATCAACGATATCAAGCGTGAATCCGAGATGATGGTCGAAGGGGAAAATATCGAAGAAGCAATGATGGATGAACCTGAAAACGGTGTACAGAAGAAGATCATGACAGATCCTTCCGGACAGACACAGACTATAATGGTTTACGATACCATTGAAATCGGTAGAAATGCCCTTTCCAAGGAGATGCTGGAAGCAGCCAGCAAACTTACACACGAGTTCGGCGTGGAGCTTATCGATATCATTCTCCGTCAGATCAAATATTCCGACGACCTTACAGAGAGCGTTTACAGCAGGATGATCAAGGACAGAAACCAGATTGCCCAGGCATACCGCTCATACGGAGAAGGAAAGAAGCTTGAATGGCTCGGAAAGCTTACCAACGAAAGAATGTCCATCATTTCAGATGCCAACAGAAAGGCCAACGAAATCAAGGGACAGGCCGATGCGGAAGCTACAGCCATCTATGCACAGGCTTATTCAAAAGATACCGAATTCTTTGAATTCTGGCGTCTTATGGAAAGCTACAAGAATACAATTCCTGCATTCAGCAAGATTTTCTCCACCGAGCTTGATTACTTCAAGTATCTCGAAAGCATGAATGTCAGATAAGGAGCCGAAATGTCTTTGCCTGCAGTCGTATTAAAGAAAGGAAGGGATGTACCTGTTAAAGGAGGTCATCCGTGGATTTTTTCAGGTGCCATAGAAAAGGATGTGGACCGTTCTCTCAGGCTCAGACCGGGTGCCCTTGTTTCTGTTCTTGACAGCGAAGGGCTGCTTATAGGTACCGGAACCTGGCACGGCGGAAACAGTATCCGTGTAAGGATGGTTTCGAGAGAGAGCATCAGAGACTTTTCTCCGGCCTTTTTCCGGGAGCGCTTCAGCAAGCTTGCTGCCGAAAAGCAGGCACTTCTTCCTCCGGATACCACAGGCTACAGGCTTGTACACAGCGATGCCGACGGTTTTCCGGGGCTTATCGTGGATGTATTCGGCAGCATTGCCGTTTTCCAGATATCGGCCGAGGGCTTCCACAGATCCGCCGAAATGATCACACAGGCCCTGGTTGATGTACTTTCCCCAAAGAGTGTTATCCAGCGCTTTG
>JAZNLX010000166.1:0-3577 GCA_045579325.1 Spirochaetia bacterium | reverse complement strand
GATTGCACAGTCAGAGGCAGCCACAGGAGAAAAATGGGTAAACTACTGGCTTCATGGAGAATTCCTGGTAATGAACAAGGCCAAGATGTCCAAATCTGCCGGAAACTTCCTTACCATCGATACTCTGTACGAAAAAGGGTACGATGCCCTGGATTACCGCTACTTCTGTCTGGGGGGACACTACCGTTCACAGCTCCAGTTCAGCTTTGAATCACTGGATGCAGCCAAGAAGGCCAGAGGAAACCTCAATACAAAGACAGCCGAGCTCAAGGCCAGGACAAAACCGGCTTCCAAGGATGCCCTTTCCGATGCGGCCAAGGCTTACATAGCAGCCTTTACAGACGATATTTCCGACGACCTGAACGGACCGAGAGCTCTTGCCAGGGTATGGACACTCCTTAAGGACGGTGCCCTTTCCGACAGCGAAAAGCTTTATCTTCTTTTCGATTTTGACAAGGTACTGGGACTCAGGCTCAAGGATGCACAGCTTCCTCCTCAGGAAAGCTGCGACGAGGAAATCAGTCAGGAAATAAAGGATCTTATCGAGCAGCGCAATCAGGCAAGAAAGGCCAAGGATTTTGCCACCGCCGATTACTGCAGAGACAGGATCAAGGAACTGGGATACGAAATCAAGGACACTCCTCAGGGAACTACTTGTAAAAAATGTAACTAATCGCAGAGTAGGTTGTTTGGATAATGGATGATAGGAGCAAAAAGGAATTTTTTGAAAAGGTCTACCGGGAAATTTTTCCCGTGGTGATTAAGGTTTCCTATCATATTACCAGAAATATGGAGGCAGCCCAGGACGTATGCCAGGAGGCTTTTATCAAGTTCTACCATCGTCCGAACCCGCTGTCAAATATAGATGAAGCCAGATATTGGCTCATCAGAGTGGTCAAGAACCTCTCTTTCAATTACCTGGAGCATGAGAAAGTCAGAACCAGGGCCTTTGAAAAGATGGTCAAGACCGAATCGGTATATACCGACGATACGGGAGAGAAGAGTCTCCTGAAGAAAGAGACAGTTTCCTTGGTGAACGAAGCACTGGAGAAGCTGCCTGAAAAGCTGAGAGTTCCGGTCATACTCCGGGAATACGGCGGAATGAACTATAAGGAAATTGCCAAAGTGCTTGGAATAAGCGAGAGCAATGTAAAGATAAGGATTTTCAGGGGTAGGGAGGCTCTTGAGAATCTGTTGAACCGAGGAGAGGTATATGTGCCCTGAGTTAGACATTCTTTCTACTTACTACGATGATGAAATCGAAGCTTCCCTTAAAACAGAAATAAAGAAGCATGTGGATTCCTGTCCGGCGTGTCAGGAACAGCTTGCCCGTTTCCATAAGATTTCAGATATGCTCAGTTCGGAGGAGGAGCCCGATTTTGATGCTGCACAGACTCTTGTCTGGGACAGGATAATGGATGCTGTGGACGAAGAAAGTTCAGTTTCCGAACCGATCAGGGCAGCCGGCTTCTGGCAGAGGAAAATCCAGCTTTCGGTTCCGGCCGCTGCAGCCATTGCGGCAGCTTTCATAGCCGCTTTCTCCGTCGGAATGTACAGCTTTCTGAGCAGAAGTGCCGTCCCTTCCACCATGAATCCCGAAATCAGCATTACGGATGCATCCGGGGTTGTCGATGATGACAGTTCACTTTTCAATGACAAGGCCATTGAGTTCAACATTCCTGTGGCCAACAAATACATAAATGCAGGTGAGCCCCTTCTTATCAGGGAAGTGGATTTCAGGAGCAGAAACGGAAGATATTGAATACCATGAAGAAATTAGCCTGCCTTATGATAGCATTCATGATGCCTCTTGTTCTTTTTGCCCAGGATGAAAAGCAGCGTTCCGTGGAAACACCCCTTTACGACATCTCCATGGAGCTTAAACTTTCTGACGGAGTAAACCGGCAGAGCGTATCCGATTCCCGGGTAAATCATGTAACCTTTGCAGGCAAACCTGTTGCACTGAACATTAACGGAGGAAACTTCAAGGCCTCCATTCTTCTTACACTCTATCATCAGGAGAGAGGATCCCTGGTGCTTCTTACCCAGAGCAGAGTGGTTTCCACAGGAGAGGAAAAACGGGCTCTTGCCACAGCAAAATCCATTCCCGTGGAGCTGGGCGAAAAAATACTTTTCTTTCCGTTGGGAATGCTGAGCAAGCTTGATAACGGCAGCTACAACTGCATTCTGGAACTTCAGGTGTCACAGCATCAGAAATGAAGCGCTCCACGGTTTCCGAAATTGCAGCATTCTTACTCCTCTTTGCCCTTATAGGGGCTTTTCTGTTTGTCAGATACATACAGAACGAAGAGCCTGTCATTAGCGGTATTACTCCGGAAATAGGAAATCCGGGAGACATTCTTGAAATAGAAGGAATCAGGTTCGGAGACGCGGAATCGGACCGGGGAATACGTAAAAAGCCACTGGGAACATCGGTTTTCATCGGAGACAGACGGCTTGTAATTTCCGACTATCTTCTCTGGAGCAATGAAAAGATAAGAATCAGGCTGCCGGAGGACATCAGGTCCGGTTTTGTCAGGATAGAAACCAACCGGGGGACCAGCAACCGGTTTCTCTTTACCAGCCGGCAGGAAATTCCCGTTACGGTGGAAGCCTCCGCAAGCCACAATGTCCCTTACATAACCGGGGTAACGGCGGAACTGCCCTCCATCGGGGATGAGATTATCATAGAAGGCTCCGGCTTCGGTTTCGAGCAGGGAAAAGGAAAGGTCTTTTTCTCCCTTATTTCCCCCGAAGAAAAGGTATCAGGAATCGGAATCAGGGAATTCGCCCCCGGTTTTGCCGAATTTTCCTACATAAACTGGAGCGACAGTGCCATCCGGCTCCGGGTTCCTGACGGTGCGGTATCCGGCAATATCCATGTTCTTACCGACCGGGGAAAAAGCAACTATTTCTATCTGGACATCAAGGATAACCAGGCCGGCAAGACCTATGTAAGCCCGGCAGGATACGAGGTATCCTATGACGTGGAGCTTTTCAATCCCGGAGTGGAGCTTGAAAACAGCCTGAGCCTCTGGCTTCCCCATTTTGTTTCCTGTCCGGAGCAGAGAATCATAGAGGTCTCATCCAGCGAGACTCCGGAAATATCAGATTACATGGATACCATGCTGTACAAGTTTTACGGGGACGGGATAAGGAGCGGTCTCATGCTTAAGAATTCTTCCGTATTTGAAAGATACGAGATAAAGACAAGCATTACCCCGGCAAAAGTAAGACGGGACTACAACAAGGAATCGGTATTTTACAGGAATTATACCAAGCCTGAGTTCCTGATACCTGTGGATGCCCCTGAAATTGCCGTGGAGCTCAAGAAGATATCGGTGAACAACAACCCGTACACCACCTGCCGCAACATCTACAATCACATAACCCGCGTGCTTACCAAGGATAATGAATCGGAAGGAACAGACGTCATTGCAGATCTGAAGAGAAAGAAAGGGGATTCCTATACCTATGCCATCCTTTTTACAGCCATGGCCAGAAAGGCGGGAATACCGACCCGCCCCGTTGCAGGCTTTTTTGTGGATGCGGAACAGAATGCCGGCCGCCATTTCTG
>JAZNLX010000165.1:0-4622 GCA_045579325.1 Spirochaetia bacterium | reverse complement strand
ATTCGGAAAGCTGCTGCTTTACCCTGTCGGCATTTGCTTCGTAAAGGTCCATCTTGTTTACCGCAACAATGATAGGAACATTGGCTTCCTTTGCATGGTTGATGGCCTCGATGGTCTGAGGCATTACACCGTCATTGGCTGCAACTACAAGAACTACGATATCTGTAAGATGAGCACCTCTGGCACGCATCTGAGTAAAGGCCTCATGACCCGGAGTATCGAGGAATACGATGCTCCTGCCGTTGATCTCTACCTTGTATGCACCGATGTGCTGTGTGATTCCGCCGTATTCGGAAGCGGCAACATTTGCAGATCTGATGGCATCCAGAAGCTTTGTCTTACCGTGGTCTACGTGTCCCATTACTGTTACTACAGGAGATCTTTCCACGATATCTGCATCATCTCCCTTGTCTGTCTCAACCAATGTCTGCTCATAAAGTGAAACGATATTTACTTTGCAGTCGTATTCTGAAGCAATGATTTCTGCAGATTCGGCATCCACCTGCTGGTTGATTGTAACCATCATTCCCATGGAAATGAACTTGGTGATAACTTCGGAAGCTTTCAGGTTGAGCTTCTTTGCAAGTTCGGAAACTGTGATGACTTCCATGATATCGATGCTCTTAGGAACAGGATTTGCCTTCTGTACATCCTTCTTCTTGATCTGAAAGTTCTTTTCTATTTCTTCGATATTTTCTTTTCTGTTTTTCTGGTAATCAGCCTTTTTCTTGGTCTTGAAAAATTTCTTGTTACCTGTTCTTGATGCCATTTCAGGTGGCATGTCTGAAGGAGCTTCGCCTCTTGGTCTGAAGCCACCCTGACCCTGACCTTCGCCTCTCGGTCTAAAACCGCCCTGACCCTGACCTTCGCCTCTCGGTCTGAAACCGCCCTGACCCTGGCCTTCGCCTCTCGGTCTGAAGCCGCCCTGCCCCTGGCCTTCACCTCTCGGTCTGAAACCGCCCTGACCCTGGCCTTCGCCTCTCGGTCTGAAGCCGCCCTGACCTTGGCCTTCGCCTCTCGGTCTGAAACCGCCCTGACCCTGGCCTTCGCCTCTCGGTCTGAAACCGCCCTGACCCTGGCCTTCGCCTCTCGGTCTGAAGCCACCCTGACCCTGGTTCTCGCCGCGTGGTCTGTAACCGCCCGGCTGACCTACCCAGCCGCTCTTGTCGGCACGTTCGCTGCGAGGTCTGTAGCCACCCTGACCTTCGCCTCTTGGCCTGTAACCGCCCGGCTGACCTGTCCATTCGCCCTGGGAACGGTTTTCCTGTCTGGAAGCACCCCCCTGTCTAGGAGCATGATTCTGTCCCTGACCGTGCATCTGATTGTTAGGAGCTGCATGAGGTTGAGTCTGAGGAATTTCCTTCTTTTCAGCTGCAGGCTGTGGGGCCGGAGCCGGAGAACTTACAGGAGGCTGTACACTTGCCGCAGGAGTTTCTTTTTTTACTGGAACTTCTGCTGCCGGTGTCTCTTTCTTTGTAACCACAACTTTTTTCTTTACAACCACAACTTTTTTCTTTTTCTGCTCAACTTCGGCAGCTTCAGGTTTTTCAACCTCTCTTTTAGGCTGTTTGATCAAAGTTGCTTTAGGTTTTTCGATTTTATCATCCGACATATTCTTACCTCAACCTCTTTTATTCTTCTTCACCGTTTTCTTCTATTTCTTCTTCCTCGTCCTCGAAGCTGAATTCAACTCCGCAGTTAGGACAACAGGTCATATCTTCTGTAATAGGTTTTCCGCATTCAGGACATTCGTAGAGTTCCTCGTCTGCATCTTCATCGGTTTCGTATTCTTCAATATCATCGATATCGTCCTCGACAATCTCTACATTTTCCTCGATAACAGATCTGATAAGCTCAAAATCAGCCTTGGTGAAACCTTCGATTTCAAGCAGTCTGCTTTCGCTCATGGAAATGAATGTTTCGATATCGGTGATGTTGTTTGCTTCCAGAAGAGCAACCACGTTCTCCGGAATGCCCGGAAGTTCTGCAATCTTTGTGATTTCCTCTTCCTGTTCCTCTTCTCCGCTGAAAAGCTCTGTAAATGCCTTCTTGTCCTCTGCGAAGAAGTCCATTTCCTGGAACTGGGATTCTGTCTTTACGTCAATGTTCCAGTCTACAAGACGGTTTGCAAGCCTAACGTTAAGACCCTGCTTACCGATTGCCAGTGAAAGCTGAGAATCTTCAACTACCGCAAGTGCCTGACGTTTTGCCTCATCCACAATGAATACCTGCTGAACCTCGGCAGGAGAAAGGGCATTCTTGATGTAAAGTTTAGGATCTGTCTCGTATCTGAGAACATCAATCTTCTCTCCTTCCATCTCCCTTACCACGGTCTGGATTCTTGCACCCTTGAGACCTACGCATGCACCTACCGGATCGATGTCGTCGCGGTGTGTGTATACAGCCATCTTTACCCTGTAACCAGGTTCTCTTACAATCTTGAAGATCTCGATTGTCTTGTCTGCGATTTCAGGAACTTCGATTTCAAAAAGCTTCTTTACGAAATCGGAATGGGTTCTTGAAAGAATGATGTTTGTATTGTTTTCTGTTTTCTCCACTTCGTATACAAGTGCCTTGATCCTGTCATTTGCCTTGTACATCTCGCGCGGAGACTGATATCTTTTAGGAAGGATACCTTCTGTCTTTCCCAGATCCACATAAATGTTTCCGTTATGCTCTCTCTGGTAGTATCCGATAACCATTTCCCCTACTCTGTCGATATATTCTGTGTAGATTGCGTTTTTCTTGATGTCGTTGGATCTCTGCTTTGCACGCTGTCTGGCACACTGGATTTCCTGACGGGAAAAAGTCTTAGGATCAATGGTAATGATAAGCTCGTCTCCGATTTCACAGTTGCTGTCATATTCGAGGGCTTCTTCAAGTTCGATTTCGGTTGCCTCATCGATAACATCGTCAACAATCTTTTTCTTTACCTGGATGGAAACATCAGATTCATCATCATTAAAGACAACTTCCACTCCGTCTGTTGTGCCGTATTTCTTCTTGTAGGCCGCAAGAATGAGCTCCTTGATAGTTGTGATGATCACTTCGTGGGACCAGCCCTTTGTTTCTTCATAATACCTTATTGTCTTGGACAATTCTGATTCCATTTCTTATGCCTCCTCCCAGGAAAAATCCAGTTTTGCCTTTCTGATCAGGCTGTACGGAATCTTGTTCCCGGCTTCTTTGTTTATTTCCATGACTATACCCTCCCGGTCTGCTTCCAGAAGAGTTCCTGCCATCCATTCACTTGCATCTGTAACAAGAACTTTGACACGGCGGCCGGTGAAAACGGCAAATTCATCCGCACTCTTTATGTTCCTGTTGATTCCCGGGGATGAAACCTCAAAGTATACATCCCTGATATTGCCTGCCACTTCCATTCTGGCCTGAGCAAGCCTGTGGACACGCTCGCAGTCGCTTACTGCCACACCCGCCGGACTGAAGATAACCAGCGCGATATGGAGGCCGTCCTGACGGTTTACCGCATTGAGCTCCACGATTGAAAATCCCAGCCCTTCGACTACCGGGGAGAGAATTTCGTAATACTTTCCGCTTTTGTCTGCAAAATCCATTTTCACCCACTAAAAAAGGAGTCGTTTTCGCGACTCCTTTAATACTAAAAAATATTAAATGTTACTTTAATATAGAAAACATTTAAAAATTAATCAAGTGCCAGAGTCACTGCATCCACATTTTCGGCACCATACTTTTTCAGCACGCCGCAGCATACCGATGCGGTGGTTCCTGTGGTAAATATGTCATCGATGAACAGAACACGCTTTCCGGCCGCCATTTTCCTGAACCGCCGCACATCCCCTGCAGGAATGTATATCTTTCCGGCCAGTTCCTTTTTACGCCCTTCCCGGTTCAGAAGTTTCAGCTGCTTTCCGCTGTATCGTTTCAGTCCGTCAAAAACCTGTACCGAATATTTTCTCCTGAGAATCCTGCATACAAGCCCCATATGATTGTACCCTTTTTCCTTCATCCTTTTCCTGCTGCAGGGGGCCGGAACCGCAAGGATATTCCCTGTACCGCCGTTCTTTTTCAGAAAACGGTATATCATGAGCGCAAAAAAACGGGCAAGCTTACGCCTGTCCCTGAACTTATAGAGTCCGATCGCTTTTTTCAGATTTCCGTCATAGTTTCCAAGGCTGACATTGGAACCGAAAGAAAATTCCTCTTTTCTGCATCTCATGCAGATCTCATTTTCCGATATGAGTCCCCGGCTGCATACACGGCATGCCGGAGTTTCGGGAACGGTAAAAATTATTTCCGAAAAGCATCTGCGGCACAGAGCGTATGTCCCGGAAAAGGAATCGTATCTGCCGCAAAGAAGACAGCTTTCATCAAACAGAACAGAAGCAAACATACTTCCGTTAAAGGAAAAACCCGATTTTCTGCTTCAGCTTTATTCCACTGTAACGCTTTTTGCAAGATTCTGAGGCTGATCCACGTCCCGGCCCAGTTCAAGAGCAGCGTAATATGCAAGGAACTGGAGAGGTATACTCATAAGGAAAGGATATATATATTCTGCAGCCTTAGGTACTTCGATTACGTCATCGGCAATACCGTACACAGATGTATCCCCCTTGGTTGCAACTGCGATTATGCGGCCTCCT
>JAZNLX010000164.1:0-3190 GCA_045579325.1 Spirochaetia bacterium | reverse complement strand
AATCAGGAATATCAGTGTTGTTGACGGAAAAGGGGTGAAGGTTGTAGACAATCTGTCCCTGGATGTACGCCGGGGAGAAATCCTGGGAATAGCAGGGGTTTCGGGCAACGGACAGACAGAGCTGGCGGAAGCGGTGGCCGGTCTGGTAAAAATATCGGGGGGAAGCATAATTCTTTCCGGTCAAGACATATCATCCCTCAGTGTCAGGAAAAGAAATGAAGGGGGATTGGGACATATTCCCGAAGACCGGCTTAAAAGAGGGCTGGTTTCCGATTTTTCTCTATCATTCAATGCTGCAGTAAAAAATTATTATACAGAGAAATTTTCATGTAACAACATTCTCCGTTTTGATGAAATGATGCATCATGCTGAAAAAATAATCGAAGCTTATGATGTAAGATGCGGAGAAGGGGCCGACAGCGTTGCAGGATCCCTTTCCGGAGGAAACCAGCAGAAAATGATCATAGGCAGGGAAATAATGGAAAGCCCGGAACTTCTTCTTGCAGTTCAGCCCACAAGAGGACTTGACGTAGGGGCTGTGGAATTTATCCACAGGATGATAGTGGAGCAGAGGGACAATGGAAAAGGGGTTCTTCTGATATCCTTTGAACTTGACGAAATATTCAATCTTTCCGACCGTATTGCAGTAATAAACAGCGGCCATATAATTGATATAGTAAGAACTGAAGAAACCGATATAAATGAGGTGGGACTTATGATGGCAGGAATAAAAAATGGCTGATTCAAGAAAACTTTCTGTAATTGTTACATCTCTTCTGGCGGTAGCCGCAGGACTTGCCGCCGGTATGGTTTTCATAGCCTGTATAGGTAAGAATCCTTTTGTGGGGCTTTATGAGATCTTTTTCGGAGCTCTGGCCACAGGAAGAAGAATTGCATGTACTTTAGGATGTGCAACCCAGCTTATACTGACAGGTCTCTCATTTGCATTTGCCTCCAGATGCGGGCTTTTCAATATCGGTATTGCCGGTCAGATGCTTATCGGAGGCCTGGCAGCCACTGTTACAGCAGCCTATCTTCCCGATTCGGTTCCCAGGATAATGGTTCTGTTTATCATTGTGGTTACGGCGGCGGCAGCCGGAGGCTTATGGAGTCTTGCCGCCGGTTTTCTCAAGGCCAGGTTCAATGTCCACGAAGTGGTTTCCACCATAATGATGAACTGGATTGCATACTGGATTGTGTATGATGCAGTTCCCGGATTTATCAGTGATCCGTCTGTTCTCATCAGATCTGCAGCTCTTCCCGTGGAAAAAACCCTGAGTGCGGAATGGCTCCGGGAACTGACCCGGTATTCCACCCTGAATTATGGGTTGCTTATAGCTTTCTTTGCAGTTTTTGCGGTAAAGTTTATTCTGGACAGGAGTACCCTCGGCTTCAGGCTGAAGGCTGTGGGAGCCAACAGCAGCTGTGCGGAATATGCAGGCATCAACGTATCATCTACCGTAATTACGGCAATGTTCATATCCGGTGCGCTGGCCGGGCTGGCAGGTGTGACCATGTACTGCGGTTATACCGACAGTATAGTGATAGGAGTCATGCCTTCCGAAGGCTTTAACGGAATTGCCGTGGCTCTGTTGGGAAACTGCGCCCCTGTGGGAATCCTGTTTTCCGCTCTGTTTTTCGGTATACTGAGGATGGCTGCCGGGTCGCTGGCTGTAATGGGGATTCCTCTGGAGCTGGCCGATACCGTGATAGCTGTAATAATTTACTGCAGCGCCGTAAGTGTTCTTTTTGCAGGATACGGAAAAAGAATAGCTTCATTTATTGCCGGGAGAAAATGTTTATGGAAATAATTTATTTTATTTTTCAGAATTCTGTTACCTATACCGTACCTCTGCTGATGGCAGCTCTCGGATGCCTTATATGCGAAAGATCCGGAGTTACAAATCTATGCATTGAGGGACTCATGCTTATAGGCTGCTTTGTGTCAGCCGTAACCGTAATGATGCTTCAGGAATCGGGAACTCCTTTCACATTGTCCGTTGTACTTGGAATAGTTGCGGCTATGGCGGGGGGAATAATGTTTTCTCTGCTTTATGCCTTTGCGGCGGTCAATCTCAAGGCAGACCAGATAATTTCCGGAATTGCAGTCAATATGCTTGCCGCATCGCTGACTGTATTTATGGCCAAGGTCATTACAGGCTCCGGAAATATTCACATTACCAGGGGAATCATCAGAACAGATGTACCTCTTCTGTCAGAAATCCCGGTTATAGGTCCGCTTCTCTTTTCCAATGTATACTGGTCCACATATCTTTGTTTCATACTATGGGGATTAATGTTTTTTCTTCTTTACAGGACAAGTTTCGGACTCCGGCTCAGGGGATGCGGTGAACATCCTTCTGCCGTAGCTTCTGCAGGGATAAATGTCAGGAAAATGAGATATCTCGGGGTAATGGCTTCAGGTTTGTTTGCCGGGTTGGCAGGGGCTTGTGTCCTGGTAACATATGCCGGCGATTTCAATGCTGCTTCCGGTATGAACGGACTGGGGTTTCTTGCCATTGCGGCAATGATTTTCGGGCATTGGAATCCGCTGGGAATCCTTGGGACATCGTTCTTTTTCGGATTTTGTATGACAGTATCTAATATGGGACGTGTTTTTCCCGGGCTGCAGGATATTCCTTCGGCTGTATTCGGGGCATTTCCGTATGCCGCCACATTGATAGCCCTGATTTTTTCATCAAGAAAGAGCTCAGCCCCAAAAGCCTGCGGCCGCCCTTTCTGATATTATTTTTTCTTTCTGAAAAGCAGCATGCTGAGAATTGCACCTGCAGCACCGCAGGCCAGAATCTGTATTCTCAGGGTATTCAGATCTCCGATCTTGTGCAGGGCTTTTACCAATGCATTCTTTGCCGGAAGAACCAGTGTCTTAAGCTCGATATAGCTGTTTCCGGTCTTTGCAAAAATAAAATACCCGGCAGCAAGTCCGATTGCTGCCCCGATAATGATTGCAGTTGTTCTTTTCATGATCAACCGCCGAAAAGATGCATGTAATCTTCAAAAAGCTCCATTGCCTTTTCCTTGCATCCTCCGCATACGGTTGCAATCTTGGTCTTTTCCTGGAACTCCTCGAAGCTTTTGCCTCCGTTCTTGATAAATTCTTCCATATCCTGGTCTGTTATGTTGTTGCAGACACAGATAACCACAGCTTTTTCTTTCTCAAGCTCATCTT
>JAZNLX010000163.1:0-3611 GCA_045579325.1 Spirochaetia bacterium | reverse complement strand
GGAAAAGATCAGGGAGCTCTATATAGCAAAAGGCTTCAGGGATGTTCAGGTCTGGGGAGAAATAGGAAAAAGGAATGAAAACAATACCGTTTCCATTACCTTCAGAATCGATGAAGGAAAGCAGATGAAGATCAAGGAAATTATCTTCGTCGGCAACAACAACCTTTCAAAGACAGCGCTCCAGAGAAACCTCGAAACCAAGAAACAGGGTCTTTTCTCAAAAGGACTCTATCAGGAATCGGCAATTGAGGAAGACATTGAAAAAATAGAAAGCTTCTACTCCGAAAAGGGGTATATCACCGCCAGGGTAATAGATGTAAGGAGCGAAATCATAGATGCAGACCAGCCTGAAAAGATGGGGCTTCAGCTTACATATTTCATCGAGGAAGGGGATCAGTATATCTATGACGGAATCAGCTTTATCGGAAACATCATCCATAATGACACAGAGCTGGAAGATATCGTAAGAACCAAGAAAGGGGATGTGCTTAACAAGGTAAGGATGGAAGCAGACTTTGTAAGGATCTCAGACCTCTATTTTGATGACGGATATATCTTCAACTCCATTTCCGAAGAAGAAATCATCAATTATGAACAGAAGAAGGTTTCCTACATCGTTACAATCACCGAGGCAGGAAGAGCCCATGTCGAGAATATCGTAGTCAGGGGAAATGACAAGACCAGGGAAAACGTTATCCTCAGAGAGCTTCCTATCGGAGTCGGAGATGTATTCAGCAAGAAAAAGATTATCGAAGGGGTACAGAACCTCTACAACCTCCAGTATTTCTCTGCAATCTATCCTGAAACACCGGCCGGTTCAGAGCACGGACTCATGGATCTTATCGTAAACGTAGAAGAAGGAAAAACCACCGATATCCAGTTCGGTCTCGTTTTCTCCGCAGATGCGGGTGACATACCGGTAAGTGCATTCGTAAAATGGACAGACAGAAACTTCAGGGGAACAGGGCAGGAGTTCAGCATAGGTACAGAGCTTTCAACTGACGTACAGAGCCTTTCTGCTTCATTCACCGAACGCTGGCTTGCAGACAAGCGCCTTTCAGGTACCATTACAGCTTCCGTTTCCCACGAGACCACAGCCAATGTCGCACAGGATATCATGACACCGGTTTTCAAGGGAGATGACTATCAGGACGGCGAAGTACCGGACCCTTATGACGGACATCTGGTGGACAGACACACAGGAGAGCCTTCCGACGATGATGATGCAATCACAGACTACGAATATGCAATCAGACACGGAATCGGTATTCCGGAAGCATACCTCATGGAATATGAATCCTGGAACGTCGGTCTGGGACTCAGCCTGGGATATACCTGGCATCTTCCTATCGGACGTATCGGTTCGGGAGCAGGATATAACTTCGTAAAGACCTGGGTTGACTACAATGACAACATCTACAGACCTTACAATGAAACAATCAGAGAAAACTTCAATACATGGATGACCACCAATCAGCTGTGGGCTTCCGTTTCCTGGGATACCAGAGACTACGTTTACAACCCTAACAAGGGATTCTATCTCAAGGAGACACTTACCTATACAGGAGGTATTCTCCCTTCGGACCGTGAATACATTTCATCCACAACCAAGGGACAGATCTTCCAGCAGCTTTTCTCCATACCGCTTGGAGAAACCTTTAAATTCAAGGCGGTTCTTGCTCTCGGATCCTCCATTTCCGTTATCCTCAACCAGCTTGATGACGAAATCAAGGTTACAACCAACGAACTTCTTTACATCGACGGTCTTACAATGGCCAGAGGATGGGACAGAGTCTATGACGGAAAAGTTCTCTGGGACAACTGGGTGGAGCTCCGTCTTCCTATCTTTGACAGATATATCTGGTGGGATTTCTTCATGACAGCCACAGGTATCTGGCCTGAAAGGGAAATGTTCAAGGACATGACATCAGAAGATTTCTACTGTACCCTCGGAGGAGGATTCAGACTTACAATACCTGGACTCCCTATCGGATTCTATTTCGTAAAGAGATTCCAGTACGACAACCACGGCGATATAGACTGGCAGGAGGGAACACTTTTCAAGAACTCCATGAAGCTTGACTTTGTTGTCGGATTTAACCAGAGCTATTACTAGGAGATACCATGAACAGAAAGATTCTTTTTACACTTATCATATTCTTTGCAGCCGCAGCAGGGGCATTTGCTCAGCAGCAGATGATTCCCAAAATCGGACTTATCAACTATTCACAGATAGTCAAGGAGTATGTACCGTTCAATCCTCTTTACGATGAAATCAAGGAAATGAACAGCAAATTCGAAAAGGAAGTGGAAAAACTTACAAGCGATATTGCTGAACTTGAAGCCAAAAGAAACAGCTATCTTGCTTCAGGAATGGAAAAGACAGCAAGAAAGATCGAGGATCAGATTGTCAGCAAGAAAAATGCACTTGTAAAGTATACTGCTGAAAAGGAAGCTGACATAGAGAAGAAGAAACTGGAGGTTTCCGATTCCACAACCGCACTGGAATCCATTCTCAACGAAATCCAGTTCATTGCCGAAAGCGAAGGGTATTCAGTCATCTTTGATACCAATGACAGGAATATCATCTGGTGGAGCCAGAGCGTGGACATCACAGAACTTGTACTCAAAAGACTGAAAAAATAATGGAAAATACCGTAGATACCCCTGCCGTAAGACAGTACCGGAGAATCAAGAGCGAGCATCCCGATGCCATCCTGTTTTTCAGGATGGGAGATTTCTATGAAATGTTTGAATCTGATGCCAGGGAAGCCAGCGCCATACTTGATCTGGTCCTTACCAAAAGGGCTCAGCTTCCTATGTGCGGAATCCCGTACCATGCAGCTCCTGCATATATCGGACGGCTTTTGAAGGAGGGGAGAAAGGTAGCCATCTGCGAACAGGTGGGCTCTCTTAAAAAAGGGTGCAAGGTCATGGAAAGGGAGGTAACCGAGGTTATCAGTCCCGGTACCGCAGTGGTAGAGGATTATCTGGACAAGAACAGCAACAATTACCTGCTGGCTGTAGGCAAGGCAGGAGATGTTTATTCCCTTTCTTATCTGGATCTTTCCACAGGTGAATTCTGTGCAGCCGGCTTCGGGGAGTCGGAAAAATTCGATTTTTTTAGAAAGGAGCTTTTCCGCCTCATGCCTGGAGAAATCCTTATTCAGGATTCTCTTTATACCGACGACAGCGATTTTGCCCTTATCATAAACAATTATAAAAAAGTAATAATTAACCGTTTTCCCGACTGGCAGTTCAATCTGTCATCCTCTGTGGAAATTCTCAGACAGCAGTTCAATGTCATAAATCTCAAAGGCTTCGGATTCGAGGACAACTCCCCGGAACTTCTTTCTGCCGGCGTAATTCTCAATTATATCCACGAAACATCCAGATCCCTGCTGCCGCATATTACATCCATCAACAGGTTTGATTCCTCCAGCTTCATGTACATGGACGAATCCTCCCTGCGCAATCTGGAAATACTCAGGAACATCCAGGACGGCAGCTCAAGATACACCCTTATGGAGGTACTTGATCATACCAGAACAGCAGGCGGAAGCCGTAAAATGAAGCAGTGGCTCACATCTCCTCTGGTTTCCATAAACGAT
>JAZNLX010000162.1:0-4523 GCA_045579325.1 Spirochaetia bacterium | reverse complement strand
CGAGAATTCTGCCTGCATTTTTAAGAATCCTGGTTACGTCCGCATCCTCCTTGCTGGGCTCAGTATTGCCGCTGGGGTGATTGTGGGCGCAGATTACCGCTGCTGCTCTGTCCTGTACCGGCTGGGCAAAAACTTCCCTCGGATGTACCATTGTCCTGTTTACCAGGCCTATGGAAACCACTCGTATATGCGAAATTTCATGGGCTCCGTTCAGAGAAAGACACAGAAAATATTCCTGTGGCCGGTCTGCATAATGATTTACAGCCTTCAGTATGTCCTGAGGTTCCCGTACCTTTCCTGCCCTGGGCAGCATTATTCTTCTTGAGTATTCCAGGGCGGCGGCCAGGACGGAGGCTTTTGCCTGTCCCAGTCCGTTTATTTTCATCAGGGATGCAATGTCGGGACTGCATCCTTCTTTGTCCAGCTTTCTGACAATTTCCCCGGCCAGATGTAATATGTTTTTTCCTTTGATACCCGATCCCAGCATGATTGCCACAAGCTCTGAATCGGACAAAGCCGAAGGACCGTTTCTGAGCAGCTTTTCCCTCGGCCTCTTTTCAGGGGGTATATCCTTTATCTTCATATCCTGTATAAAACCGGTAAAAGTGTTCCTGCTTCTTTCAGGATATGATTTTTATAAAAAATTTTAAGGAAGCTCGTTTCTTCTGGAAACAATCTTTGAAATAAGTCCGTATTCAGCTGCTTCTTCCGAGGAAAGCCAGTAGTTTCTGTCTGTATCCTTTTCTACCTGTTCCTCTGATCTGCCTGTTTCCTCGGCAATAAGACGGTTCAGCTTCTGTCTTGTCTTTTCAAGTTCTGCGGCATGTATCTGAATATCTGTTGCCACTCCTCTTATTCCGCTGAGAGGCTGGTGTATCATGTAGTGTGAATTTGGAAATCCGAACCTGTTTTCCTTTTCTCCCGCAAGGAGAATCAGTGCTCCTGCGCTGGCCGCAAGGCCCACCGCAACCATTATCACCTTAGGTTTTATAAATCTGATTGTGTCAAAGATGGCAAATGCGGCATCCACGTCACCGCCGGGAGAATCAATGAATACCCTGATCGGATCATCTCCCTCATTCTCCAGGGCAAGAAGTTCCCTTATCACTTTTTCGGACATTTTCTTGTCTATTTCCCCGGCAATAAGAACAGTTCTTGTTTTAAGAAATATATCGTTATCTTTCTTTTTATCTTCGCTCATGTTTTCCTCTTTCCGTATATTTGCATATTAGCAGTTATTCGTAAATAAGGGAAGAAGAAAATATAAATGACAAATCTGCAAAACAGTGTTATCTTATATATAACAGGAGTTTTTTATGAGTATAACATTTTTTTCCAAAGGAGCAGCCGGAGAGGTAACCGGTTCCAAGCACTTCATCTCGGCAGGGGACAGAAAGGTTCTTGTGGACTGCGGAGCATATCAGGGAAGGCGTGAAGAATCTGACAGGAAAAACCGCGAATGGGATTTCAATGCCTCAGAGCTTTCAGCCGTTGTTCTTACTCATGCACATTACGATCACAGCGGACTTCTTCCGTTGCTTCCCAAGAAAAAATATTACGGAAACATATATTCAACCAGTGCCACCAGAGACCTGGCAAATCTCATACTGATGGATTCCGCCAAGATCCAGGCCGGAGATGCCATGTTCCTCAGCAAGCGTGCCGCCAGGAAAGGAGAGAAGTTTGACTGGCAGCCTCTCTACAAGGACATAGATGTGGTGGAGGTCATGAACCAGTTTGTTACCATAGCCTATAACCGGCCTCAGCTGATAGCAGACGGCATAGAGGCAAGGTTTATTGATGCCGGACACATTCTTGGCTCATCCCTTGTCCATTTTACCGTCAGGGACGGAGATAAAACCACCCGTATCCTTTTCTCCGGAGACGTGGGAAGAAAGGATGAACCTATTCTCAAGGATCCTCAGCCGGCCCCTCCCGCAGAGTACATTATTCTGGAAAGCACCTACGGCGACAGGCTTCACGGGCCTAAGGATTCCCTGCTGGAAGACCTGGCGAAAATCGTGAACGACACCGTGGCCAGAGGGGGAAACGTTATCATACCGTCCTTTGCGGTGGGTCGTACCCAGGAAATAATCTTCTATCTCCATCTTCTCCGGGACAGGAACCTTATTCCCGCCATCCCGATTTTTGTGGACAGTCCCATGGCAGTCAACGCAACCGCAATCTACAAGCTTCATCAGGAGTGCTACGACGAGGAAACCCACGAGGCATTCACAGTCCATCATAAGAATCCTTTCGGTTTCAACGAGGTCAGATACACCGACAGCGCGGAGGAATCCAAGGAAATCAACACCCTCGGCAAACCGTGCATAATCATTTCCGCATCAGGCATGTGCGAATCGGGCCGCATTCTTCATCATCTTATCAACAATATCGGAGATCCTAAGAATACCCTTCTGCTTGTAGGTTACATGGCAGAATATACCCTCGGAAGAAAAATCCGGGACGGCCAGTCTCCGGTAAAGATTTTCGGCGATATGTACGATGTCAGGGCAGAAATAAAGGAACTGAAGGCTCTCAGCGGGCATGCGGACTATCAGGAGCTGCTGGAATATCTCCGTTCCATGGATCTTTCGGCGTTGAAGAAGATCTTCCTTGTGCACGGAGATCCCGATGCTCTTCGTACATTCAGGGACTTTCTCAGGGAAAACGGATTTCCGAAAGTAGAAATAGTGGAAAAAAACAAGAAATATGTTCTTGATTAATAATTGAATTAAGGGAATACTTGTGTCATGAACCTAGCAAATTTTCTTACAGCAATCAGAATAATGCTTTCACCGGTTTTTCTGGTGATTTTCTTCATCCCTGTATGGACGGGCGGTGCATTTGAGGCAGGGTCCGTATATCTCATATGGACAATTTTTCTAATCATGGAATTTTCCGATCTTTTTGACGGTATGGCAGCCCGTGCGTCGGGTCAGGTGTCCGATTTCGGTAAGCTTTTTGACCCTTTTGCCGATGTTTTCAGCCGTCTTACATACTTTCTCTGCTTCGTGGGATTGGGAATCATGCCTATCTGGGTGTTCGCAATCATAATCTACAGAGAAATTTCCATTATGTTTTTCAGGATCCTTGTAATGAAGAAAGGAATTGCAATGGGTGCCAGAATGGGTGGAAAGCTGAAGGCCTGGGCATACGCATTTGCGGGTATCGGCGGGCTTATCTTTGTTTCCATTGAACGTTTTGGGGTATTTCCCGAAAAAATTGACGCATTACGCTCTGCAACGCTGATTCTCTTTGTGGTAGCAGGAATTGCGTCACTTGTGTCACTGCTTGACTATATCTTATATATGAAGAAAAGTATCTTCAAAAAAGATTGAGAAAAATTTTTTTAAAAAAGTTGTTGACAAAAAACGGAGGAAGTAGTAAGTTGTCAAGGCAGTCGAGAGACAGCGACAACATGTAGATGATCTTCGGGTTGCAAAACCTGAACTGATTTTTAAAAAAAGTTTTAAAAAGTTATTGACACAAACGGTTAAAACTGATAAAACGGAAAAGCTTCCTGAGAGCAGCGCTTCCGGTGAGGAAATGTCGCCTAAGAGGGAAGAAGATTTTTGAAATAAAATGAAAGAGAAGGAAGTCTAAAGCGGGTCAACAAAAAGTTGATCAATTCCGAGAGGAATGGATCTGATTTGAAATTAGAAGAAACCGTATCTTCGGATACGGAATAAATAATGGAGAGTTTGATCCTGGCTCAGAACGAACGCTGGCGGCGCGTTTTAAGCATGCAAGTCGAACGGCAAGGGGAGCTTGCTCCCCCTAGAGTGGCGAACGGGTGAGTAACACGTAAATGATCTGCCCCCGGATCGGGGATAGCCTATGGAAACATAGGGTAATACCGGATACGCTGTATTTGATAAAGCGGAGGCAGGAAAAGGGCTATGGCCCTGTCCGGGGATGAGTTTGCGGCACATTAGCTAGTTGGTGAGGTAACGGCCCACCAAGGCGACGATGAGTAGCCGGCCTGAGAGGGTGATCGGCCACATTGGGACTGAGACACGGCCCAGACTCCTACGGGAGGCAGCAGCTAAGAATATTCCGCAATGGGGGAAACCCTGACGGAGCGACGCCGCGTGAACGATGAAGGCAGAGATGTTGTAAAGTTCTTTTGCTATTGAAGAATAAGGGGAGTAGGGAATGACTCTCTGATGACGTTAGGTAGCGAATAAGCCACGGCTAACTACGTGCCAGCAGCCGCGGTAACACGTAGGTGGCAAGCGTTGTTCGGATTTATTGGGCGTAAAGGGCGCGTAGGCGGTAGATAAAGCTTGGTGTAAAATACCTCGGCTCAACTGAGGAGCTGCACTGGGAACTGATTTACTAGAGTTCAGGATGGGGAGCTAGAATTCCAGGTGTAGGGGTGAAATCTGTAGATATCTGGAAGAATACCGGTGGCGAAGGCGAGCTCCTGGCCATGAACTGACGCTGAGGCGCGAAAGTGTGGGGAGCGAACAGGATTAGATACCCTGGTAGTCCACACCGTAAACGATGGATACTAGGTG
>JAZNLX010000161.1:0-5999 GCA_045579325.1 Spirochaetia bacterium | reverse complement strand
AAAGAATCCGTCAGATTGAGAAAAAAGCAATTCTTCATCTGAAGAGTCTTGTACAGACAGACAATATAAGAATATATGCCTCATGCTGATTCATTTCAGTCATGAAACTCCCGAAGCCTCCGAAAGGGGGCTTTTTTATTTGGTATATTGGTATTGGATAATGTCGGAAAATAAAAGTAGACAGAATATCTATTATATCAAGTTGAACGAAGGGTTAATTATTATCCCGGTTTTTCTTGCTGCTTACCTTATGATAGATATGGATAACTATACATGCCACGATAAGCGGCGGAAAAATATTTATGTGTCCTGCCACTTGTGTAAGTGCTGTAATAACATCACGGAACAGATATTCAATTACTGCGCCCAGATATGAACCTACCACGGCCATTATCATGACTGTCCAGATGTTTCCGGTAAAGTCTCTTTTGTATGCGAAATAAAGAACAAGTGTACATGCAACTCCTACAAAGAGATACACTATGGCTGTATTTATAAGATAATAATCAAGCATGTCTTTCCTCTTACCAGCAGTTTACGTAACCGAGCCATACAGGTGTGCTGTACAGGTTGTATATGTTTTCATGGATACCGTATGATACCACATACATTGATACAGAAACGGATTCTGAAGGAAGATCGCTGTCTCCGTACTCTGTATATTCCAGGTCGTCGCTGTTGAAGTCCTTGTAGACGGTATCTGATGCACTGGGAGATTCTCCTGTGTCAGGGGCCTGGTCAACCACATCTCTGTACAGTGAAAGCTCTGTTCCCAGATATCGGATCTTGAGTTCCTCCTTGGAGCCGTTGGTGGTTATTGGAGAAAAATTGATTGTAAGGTCAAATCTGTCATCCCTGCTCCCTGCCGGTACGGGAATCATAGGATAAAGGGTGTCATCCCTGGTGTTCTTCTCTGTCCTGACCCTTTTATACCCTGCCGATGCAAGGATTTTCGGGGCATTGTCGCTGAGCTTGTTAAAAATGATATTGTGGTCATTCTGCTGATCACGGGATGCGGTACTCTGATTGTAGAATTTATAGTAGATCTCGTAGCCCCGGAACACTTCCGGATCGTTGTCTCCGGTATTGATGATTCTGGCTTCGCCACCTGTGGAGCTGACTGTAGTTACTTCCGGGGCTGAAATATACGGATATGAATAAAGGCCGCATGTGGATAAAAGCATTATGGATGAGAATATCATTAAAATAAGGCAGAGAATATTTCTGTTTTTCATCTGTAATGTATTATAAATAAAAAACCGGTAAAAAGCTAATACTTTATTACCGGTTTTATTCAATTTTTTAGGAATCAGTATCAGAGCTGACCCTTAGACTTCATCAGAATGATTCTATCCTGTCCGTAAAGTGAATAATTGCTTTCAGGATATTCTGCTGTAATCTGATTATAGTATTTTTCAGCATCAGAATATTTCTGGCTGTTTTCTGCCAATCTTCCAAGTGTAAAAACAAGCTTAGGCATCATGGCATAATCATCCTTGTAATTGTTATAGATCTTAAGATACTCTGCTTCGGCCTCTGCATTCTTGCCGAGGTTTTCATAGCATACACCTACGTTGTAGATGGCTATAGGAGCATCGTATGAATCAGGATACTTTGCTGCGAACTCGCTGTAAGCAGCTGCCGCTTTATCGTATTCACGGAAGCTGTAAAGCATGTCCCCTTTCATGAAAAGTGCCCTGAGTCCTGCATATTCCTTTGGATATTCAGCAATAACACCGTCAATTTCGTCAAGGTAACTCTGATATTTTGCAAGTGAGAGCTTGCTGATATCCTGTTCTTCCTTGAGTTCATCGGCAAGTCTTGTCTGGATGTCCTCAATAATTGCAGTAGCTTTCTCTGCTTTCTTTTCATTGGCAAAGTTGATAACTTCAACAACTACAAAAAGTACAAGCACAGCTGCGAGAAAAACAGCCGCAGGTTTTGCATACTTTGAGATAAACTTGCGGATTTTCTGATGTGCGTTTGGTTTTTCTTCCTGCTGCATACTCTATACCTCAAACTCAGTGCTTGAAGAAATCTCCCAAAGTTGCCTTAGGTTCTTCGTTTTCGCTCATGTATCTTGAAATTTCCTCTCTCTGGAGTGATTTCTTGTATTCTCTGATTGAAAGACCAAGCTTCTGCTTTTTAGGGTTGATTTCTGTAACCATAGCCTTAACCTTGTCACCGATGTTGAACTTTTCGAGTTCCTTTTCGATGTCTTCAACAAACTCTTCGTTGATGTTGCTCTTGTTGATAAGACCTTGGATATCTCCTTCAACCTTTACGAAAAGACCGAACTCTGTCTTGTTCGAGATTTCACCTTCAACAATGCTTCCCCTCTGGTACTTCTTTGCAAAAGCGCTCCATGGGTTTTCTGTAAGCTGCTTGATTCCGAGTCTGATTCTTCTGTTCTCGCTGTCGCAGTTTACGATAACTGTCTTAACTACATCTCCTACCTTGAACATTGAAGAAAGGTTCTTTACTTTCTTTGTCCAGGAAATGTCGTCTCCGTGGAGGAATCCGTCAATTCCGTCTTCGAGCTGGATGAATGCACCTGTGTTGGTGATCTTTACGATAGGTTTTTCGATTTCTGTTCCTGCAGGATATCTTTCGTTGATTGAATCCCATGGATTGTCCTCAACCTGCTTGATACCGAGGGAAATCTTGCCTTCTGTAAGGTTGTATCCGAGGATCATGCACTTAACTTCGTCGCCGGCTTTGAAGATGTCTTTTGGATTGTTTACTTTCTTAACCCATGAGAACTCGGAAATGTGAGCCATTCCCTCGATTCCTTCTTCGAGCTCGATGAATGCACCGAAATCTGTAAGCTTTGTAACCTTACCTGTGATGATATCGTTTACGTTGTATCTGTCTTCGAATGTATCCCAAGGGTTTTCCTTGAAATGCTTGAGAGAAAGATTGATCTTGTTGTTTTCCTTGTCAAGGTTGATTACCTTGAGTTCGATCTTCTGTCCCTTCTTTACGAATTCTTTTGGCTTTGTTACATGTCCCCAGCTCATGTCGTTGATGTGGAGAAGTCCGTCGAATCCGCCAAGGTCGATGAAAGCACCGAATGTGGCGATTGTCTTGACTGTTCCTTCTACTGTGTCACCTACGTTTACTGTGCTGTAGAACTCTTCCTTCTTCTTTGCAAGCTCTTCTGTCATGTACTTTCTTCTGTTGAGCACAATGTTGATCTTCTTGTCGCTGAACAGTCTTTCGAGGAAGAACATGTCGCTTACGCCGATATATGGAGCCTGATCTTCAATCTTGAATACATCTGCCTTGGAAATAGGAAGGAAACCTTTGATGTCCGGTCCGAGAACAACCTCGAATCCGCCCTTCACGCTTTTTGCGATCTTTCCTTTTACAGGTGTTCCGTTCTGGAATGCATCCTTGATATCTTTCCAGATCTTCTTTTCGTCATATTTTTTCTTGGACACAACAATCTGTCCGTCACGTGTTTCTTTCTTTACAAGAACTACCTTGATTGTGTCTCCCAGCTGAGGAGCCTCCTCAAATTCGTTAATGGAAATTTTTCCCTCTGATTTGTAACCGATGTCGATAAAAACTGTGTCCGGTGTTACCTGGATAATTGTTCCGTCAACAATCTGTCCTTCTTCAAGTTCATCAAGGGATTTCAGGTATTCCTCCTGAAGATTTGTCTGATTAATTGTTTCTTCATTGATCATTTCTTTATCAGCCATTTGAAAAAACTCCTACCTACCTAAATTTTTTTATTTCTTTTTAATACTAAACAATACTTTCTCATAAACTTGGTCTATGGTCAAGTCTGTAGTATCTATATAAATTGAATCTTTTGAAATTTTCAGTCCTCCAAAAGATTTATTTATATCAATATTATCCCGTTCTATTATCTTCTGCCTGATTTCTTCCAGGGAGAGATTGCTTACACCCTGTTCGAATCTTCTTGCTGCCCTTGCATCTGCCGATGCATCGAAATAGAACTTGTAGTCAGCATCCGGAAAAACCACTGTGGTTATATCCCTTCCCTCCGAAATGAGGTCCAGCTTTCCGGCCAGCCTGCGGAGAAGATTGTTCACCACCAGCCTGACTCCCACTATTGCGGAAACGGGGGCCACAACAGCGTCCACTTCGTCACAGTGAAGGAGATCCTCCACATCCTCACCGTCCATGAAAACCCTGCCGTCATTTACGGTAATGTCGGTGTTTTCAGCAATCCTGACTGTTTCTTCCTGATTTTCGGGACTGATTCCCTTCCTGAGGAGCTTGAGTGTCACGGCCCGGTAGAAATTGCCTGAATTAAGATAGAAAATTCCCATCTTGCTGGCAATCATCTTTGCGATGCTGCTCTTGCCTACTCCTGCGGGTCCGTCGATTGCTATTACCATCAGCTGCCTTCCTTGGGTAAGAAACTCTCGATTTCCTTTCTGGTAAGTTCCCTGAAGCTGCCGGGCATCATGCTGCTTTCGAGCCTGACGGAACCGATCCTGATTCTGTGAAGCTTCTTTACCTTCATGGAATGGAACTGGAAGAACCTTCTGATTTCCCTGTTCTTCCCTTCGGTGAGTATGATATGAACCTTTGTAGGGTTCTTGATATAGAATTTTTTTATGCGGTATTTGATTCCTTCGATGACGAATCCCTTCACGAACTTGAGCATGAGCTCTTCTGTGACAGGTTTTGAGGTCTCTACGATATATTCCTTTTCTGTCTGTGCGGAGGGATGAGCTATGAGCTTTGTCCAGTCTCCGTCGTTTGTATAGAAAATGAGACCGGTGGACATGTAGTCCAGCCTTCCCACGTTATGAAGTCTGTAAGGAAATGCATCTTTGAAATAGTTAAGGGCAACATCCCTGCCTTCCGGATCGTCGTTTGTGCAGAGAACCTTTGCAGGCTTGTTGAAGGCGATGTATACCTTCTTTCTGTCAGGGTAGATCTTACGGCCCTTGTATTCGACAATATCCCCTTCCGTTACCTTGATTCCCATCTCGGTTACAGGTTTGCCGTTGAGCTTAACGTGCCCTTCCGAAATGCATTTCTCGCAGAAACGCCTGGAACCGACACCGCATCTGGCCATATACACCTGAAGTCTTAAATCAACACTGTTCATTCCTCAGCAGTATATCAGATAATTCAGAGGATAAACAGAGGGAAACAGGTTTTTTTCTTAAAAAATTAATATATTTTTCTCCTGTTGCGGGATCTGTACAGTCCGGGGAAAGTTCCGTAAGGGGAGCCAGGACAAAATCCCTTTCCCTGATGCCCGGATGAGGGACTGTCAGGTCCGGAGTGAAGATCTGTCTGCTTCCGTAAAGCAGGATATCTATATCAAGGGGTCTGGGCCCTTTCCAGCCCGCTTCTTCCCTGTTGCGGCCTGAGCTGTCTTCCATGTGATGTATATATCCGAGGAGTTCATCAGGAGAGAGTTCCGTTGTTCCCGTGAAAACCGTATTGAGGAACAGGGGCTGGTCTGTCATGTACATAGGTTCGGTTTCGTATACGGATGCCGATTTCAGATCGGGTATCACCTCCCTGAGCCCTTTGAATGCATATGCTATATTTACCAGTCTGTCTCCCATGTTTGAGCCTATGCCCAGATAAACGGTCTCTTTCAAGGTTCTATCTCCAGTGCACCCTTTCTGATAAGCCTGAAGGGGCGTGATGTTATGTCTATTATGGTGGAAGGGGCAGACGGAGGGAGCTTGCCGCCGTCTACTATGAGATCTGTACTTTCGCCGAAAGCAGAGCAGATTTCCCCTATATCGTTCATTGCTGGCATTCCGCTTCTGTTTACGCTGGTGGAAACGATGGAGGTGCCTGTCTTTTCCAGTATTTGCCTGAGAAAATCATTATCCGGAATCCTGATTCCCACGGTGGTTCCTTCCTTGATTCCCGGAACTATGAGAGTCAGCGGTCCGGGCCAGCAGTCCATGAATCTTTTTTCCGGGGTTTCGGGGGTGAGTTCCGGAAGAAATTCCTTGAGGGTGAGTTTGATAAAATGCTTTTCGGCATCC
>JAZNLX010000160.1:0-3539 GCA_045579325.1 Spirochaetia bacterium | reverse complement strand
GTCTTTCCGCTTCCGTTTTCTCCGAGGAGGGCAACTATCTCCCCCCTTTCCACGGTAAACGAAATGTTGTCATTGACCTTTCTGGCAAAGGTTTTGGTTATATTCCTGAGCTCTATTGCAGGTACGGCCAAAATATTCTCCCTTATTCGTATTTCTTGATACCGTCAATCATGATATCAAAGTAAGGTGCAGAACGGAACTGTTCTCCCGATTCCACGAACTCACCGTTGATGATTACGTTGGTTTCAGGCTTAAAATCTCCCTTGTCCACTACGTCGGCAAGGTACTCTGTAAGCTTTTCACCCTTGTATGTGAATGAATCTGTTGAGAAAACCTTGATCTTTCCTGCCTTGAGATCGCTGATTGCCTTGTCCAGCGCTTCCTGTGTACCCTTGGCTGCAACCTTTTCGTTAAGCTTTGTAAGTTCTACGGATCCTGTAGCCATGGTTCCGATATAGTCGGTAACAAAGCTTTCACCCTTTGCTGTAGCCTTGATAATCATCTCAAAATAAGGAGCCCAGTTGATTCTGGAAGAAATAAGGGCTGTGTCAGGTCCGAGATGTGTTGTGTCTACGTTGTATGAAACGTTAGGAACACCGTTTTCGGCACAAGCCTTAGGAGCACCCTCTGAGTCGGCATGCTGGCTGATAAAGATACAGCCGTTCTTGATAAGAGCTTCTGCTCCTGTCTTTTCCTTGGCGATGTCGAACCATGAGTTTGTATATGTTACTTCCATTGTAGCTGTAGGACATACGGATCTTGCTCCCAGGAAGAAGGATGTATAACCGGAAATAACCTCTGCGTAAGGGAATGCAGCTACATATCCCAGCTTTGCCTTATCTGGAGTAATCTTTCCGCTTTCGATCATTTCATTGATCTTCATACCTGCAGCAATACCTGAAAGATAACGCCCTTCGTAGATGGAAGCAAATGCGTTATGGAAGTTTGCAACTCCCTCGGAGCGGGATTTTGTACCTGTTGCATGACAGAACTGTACATCAGGATATTCCTTTGCAGCCTGAATCATGTATGTCTCGTGTCCGAAACTGTCGGCAAATACAATATTGCATCCGGAGTCTGCCATATCACAGGCTGTATCGTAACAAACGGAGCCCTCTTCGATATTCCACTTGAAGATAACCTGGTCATTTGAAAGACCGAGCTTTTTCTGAACCTCAAGGGCTGCCAGATAGAAGTTGTTGTCGTATGTTGATGAAGCAGGATCGTGAAGCAAGATAAAACCGATCTTTACATTGCTGTAATCGTCTGCTGCCTTGGCAGGCTGCTTAACTTCTGCTTTTTCCACAGCCTTCGGTGCTTCCGCAACCGGAGCAGGCTCTGCTTTTTTGCCGCCGCAGGAAGCAACCGAAAAGATCAGAGCTGCGGCTACCAAAGCTGTAATGATTTTTCTCATAAAATGATCTCCTTTTATCTCAATGACGGAATTCCAGTGAATTCTCGCTCATGGACTCAATTATTGCAAGGGATTCTACCCTTATACCCTGTGCCCTGAGAGCATCTCCGCCCCCCTGGAACCCTTTTTCTATGGCTATGGCGGCACCTACCACATTGGCTCCGGCCTGCTCAGCTATCTTTATAAGTCCGTTCAGGGCGCCCCCTTTTGCAAGAAAATCATCTATAAGAAGTACATTTTCTCCAGCCTTGATAAAATCTGCAGTCACCACAGCTGTGTAATCAATATTGTGGGTGTAGGAATGAATAGGTGCTGTGTACACGTTTCCGGAAATATTGCTGCTCCTGTTTTTCTTGGCAAAGGTAACGGGAACCTTGAGCTCCACGGCTGTAAGAACGGCCAGAGCTATTCCGGAAGCTTCGATGGTGAGAATACGGTCTATCCTGACATCGGAAAAAACCGAAACTATTTCCCGGCCCATTTCCGAAAGGAATTCCACATCCAGATTATGATTGAGAAAAGAATTGACTTTCAGGACATTTCCCGGAAGCACAACTCCCTCTTTAAGTATTTTTTCTTCAAGTGCTTTCATGATATTATGCTATTATAGAAATCAATTAAATAAAAAGTCAAACGGAACTTTTGAGTAACATATCGGCAAAAATACCGGCGGCATCCCCTACCAGCTCCACACACGGTCTTTTCTTGTAATATTCAGGTGTCCTGGGTGCGGCACAACTCTTGTCGGACTGGGAAAGCCCCAGAAGATCACGGCAGATTATGGAGCCTCCGCTCAGTTCCTTGAACTTTTCGGCCATTTCCTGAATAAGCATGTAATGTGCCTTCTTGTCAGGATTGCCTCCGAATTTAAGTCCGGCACACATGAACATTCCGCTTACCGCGCCGCAGACCTCCCTGAGGCCTCCCATTCCTGCACCGAAAGGCTGCGCAAGCTTTGCTGCCTGTGCCGCATCTATTCCAAGTTCTTCCGCAAAGGCCATAAGTACAGCCTGGGAACAGTTATATCCATTCTTGAAATTGGCTTTTGCCAGTTCCACATATTCTTCTCTTGTTTTCATAATTCCCCCTTTACAGACAGAAAATCAGAACCGCGGTTCCGAGTAATATCCTGTATACGGCAAACGGTCTGAGACTATATTTTTTAAGATATCCCATAAAGAAATGGATTACCAGAAGTGCAGTGAGAAACGAAATTACCGTTCCGGTTCCTATGAGCCCCCACTGTTCGGGGGTAAAACCGAAACCGGTCTTGAGGAGTTTGAAAAAGGAAGCTCCCATTATGGTCGGAATTCCCAGGATAAAGGAAAATTCGGCGGCCGCAGATCTGGAAAGTCCGCAGAATACACCCCCGATAATGGTGGAGGCAGATCTGGACATTCCCGGCCACATGGCAAGACATTGGAAACAGCCCACCAGAAAAGCCTGTCGGCAGGTAATTTCCTCTGCAGTTTCCGGGCTTTCGCCCTTTTTGTTCCTTGCTTCCGCAATAAAGATAAGGATTGCTCCCACGATAAGGGCAGCTGCCACGGTTACGGGATTGAACAGGTACTTGTCTATCAGGTCGTCGAGAAAAATACCGATAACGGCGGCCGGAAGAAATCCGATGACTATCTTTCCCCAGAGCCTGAATGTTTTTATTCTTTCCTCTGCCGGTTTTCCGAAAGGGAATATCTTTTTCCAGAAATAGAAAACCACGGCACTTATGGCTCCGAACTGGATTACCACATCGAACATATTGCCGAAGGAATGATCGTTGAACGAAAGGAGATTTCCGGTGATTATGAGATGCCCTGTGGAAGAAACCGGAAGAAACTCGGTAAGTCCTTCCACCACACCGAGGATGGCTGCAATTACTGTTTCCATGACTTACCCCAGCTGAGCGATTCTCTGCCTGATGGCAAGAACCTGAGCCTTCAGATAACGCTCAATGGTGTGTCTTTCCATGATACCGCAGACAAATCCGTCCTTGTCCACCACCGGAAGAACATCTGTATCGTACTTTTCAAAAAGCTTGTAAACCTCAGGAATGGACATTTCCGGGCTGCAGACTCCCTTCCATTCTTCCATGATATCTGCTGCAAGCACAGCCTGGGAGAACTCCAGT
>JAZNLX010000159.1:0-2149 GCA_045579325.1 Spirochaetia bacterium | reverse complement strand
AGGGGCCTGATTCCGCTGTAGAGAGTCCTGATATTATCCCCATGGTCGAGAATAAGCATGGAATCGCTGTAATAGATTATCTCCCCGGCCCGGGATGCCAGAACTTCATCTGCACGGAATACCGTTCCCGTACACAAAGCTCCGTTTTTTATTTCTCCGAAACCGGTAACAGTTTCGTATTTACTCACCGGATTTTCAAAGGCATACAGGAAAAAAGCCGGGAACAGCAGAACCAGAAGCAGAATCAACCTTTTCATATCATCCCCTCTCCAGACTGATATCAAGGCTTTTTCCGTTATCGGGAACAACGGCAATCAACCTTCCGTCGTTATAATACATCCTGAAGTTTTCTCCTTCATGCACATAAATGATTCCGGAGCGACTGTCGTAGGTGATTTTTCTGAGATTTCCTTCAAATTCCAGCCTGAAATGGTTAAAATCTGCCAGATTGATTCCGGTTATACCTCCTTTGTCCTCGAAAAGGAGAATATCATCATAAAATTCTATAAAAGTACTTCTGCGATGAGTATCGGAAATTTCATCGCTTCCTCCCCTGACCCACATGTCGTGTTTCCTGTGAAAGAAAATTACTTTCCTGGGATGAAGCCCCGCAACCGCCGCTATATGCTTACCGTCCCCGGAAACCGTTACGGAATAGATTATCTCAATATTTCCGGGAGATTCGTATTCAAGCTCATAAAAAGGATGATCCGAGTCCGAAACCGCAAGTCTTCCGTCCGCAAACCCCAGTACCGTAACATTTCCGGAAGTATCTGCATCTGTGAGAGGAGCATCTCCCCTGTAGCTTCCGATCTTTTTTCCGTTGCCGTCTTTAAGGGTTACGTTTCTGCCGTTTTCCGACAGTTCCGTTACTGGGAGGGTTTTATCTGTTTTTTCTCCGGCAATTCTCTGCTTCAGTACATAGTCGGTTCCGGTCATGCAGGGAAAAATGACTGAATAAAGAATAAAAAATACAGGAATGCAGAGAAAAATTTTTTTATTCATATTATATTAATTTTATAGCAGCAGTATTATACTGTCAATCAAGTACGGAGGAAGATAAGTTTTGGATACAAGAAGTTTGCTTGAAGCAGCTGCAAATGCGGCAGAGAAAGCCTATGCCCCCTATTCCCGTCTCAGGGTGGGAGCTGCGGTCCTGGATGAACACGGAAATGTATATACAGGAGTAAACGTGGAGAATGCCTCCTTCGGACTTACGGTATGTGCAGAAAGGAATGCAGTGGCTGCCGCCGTGGGTGCCGGATGCGGTAAAATACGTGCAGTAGCAATATATTCACCCGATTATCCCGGAATCCTCTATCCCTGCGGAGCCTGCAGACAGGTTATTGCCGAATTCGGAGACAGCAGTACCGTCATCGTTGTTTCGGACCGCAGTTTCGGATTTACCGAAAAACGGCTGGGAGAAATTTTTCCGGGAGATGAATTAAAATTTTGATTTTTTTTGTAACTATCGGGGTATACGGTTGTTTGTCTAATGAGAAAACAAAACAGCCAAATAACATAAAAGTTCTTCGTTAGAAAAACAGACCTGCCGGTTTCTCCTTCCGGCAGGTTTTTTTTGAAAAAAAATAAGATTTTTTGTAACTTTCAGTATTCAGGGTTGTTTATCAGATGAACAAAGCGAGTGATCTTTTAATTAAACCTCCTTTTATTGTGTACATTTTCCTGCCGGCAGAACACCGGCAGGTTTTTTTTGTACTACGCAAAAAAGGAATAGTATGCAGAAAGGATACTGTTGTTGCCGGCAGTTTCGGAAATGACCTGGTTTGCCATATCCTTTCCCAGCTGTACCCCCTCCTGATCAAAGGAATTTATATTCCAGAGAAACCCCTGAAACATGGTCTTGTTTTCGAAATGGGCAAAGAGTGCTCCGAGATTCTCGGGGGTAAGCCTTTTGCCGAAAAGGAGAGAAGATGTCTTTCTGCCCGGAAAATTCCTGTTGGGATCTTCTTTTTCCCTACCTAATGCCAGAGCTGTAATCTGGGCTGCCAGATTGGAGTTGAGCTTTTTCTGCTTTACCGCACCGTACTGGGATTCCGCAAAACCTATGAATTCCACCGGAAGCTCTCCGGTGCCCTGATGAAGCTGCTGAAAGAACGAATGCTGGCAGTTTGAAGTCGGAGGCCAA
>JAZNLX010000158.1:0-2616 GCA_045579325.1 Spirochaetia bacterium | reverse complement strand
CCCTCGCAAGGAAGAATACCATATCGCGGGAGTAGCTCAGTGGTAGAGCGCCACCTTGCCAAGGTGGATGTCGCGGGTCCAATCCCCGTCTCCCGCTCTTTTTTTTCGGAGCAGCTGAACAAGCTGCTTTTTTTTATTTCTTTTTATATATATACAAAACTATAATTATTTTATATTATAAACATATCTACCCTAAAAAAATTGAAAAGAGGAAGACAGTGATAGCAAACAAAGAAATTAAGTGTCTTGAAAATTCAAAGGTTGAACTTTCCGTTAAGGTTGGAAAAGAATTCATCAGGAAAGAGTATGACGAGCTTCTCTCAAAGTATGCAAAGACAGCTCATATCAAGGGCTTCAGACAGGGAAAGGTTCCTGCCTCAGTTCTCGAAAGAAAGTTCGGGGATTCACTTGTTAAGGAAGCAGGATTCAACATTATCGAGAAGAGCCTTGAAGAAGCACTCAAGGAAGTAGAAAAGAAACCGCTTCCATATTTTACACCAATCCTCAAGGATGAAGAAAACCTCAAGCTTGAACTGGATTCGGACATTGAATACACAGTTGAATATGACACATTCCCTGAAGTTGAACTCGGTGAGTACAAAGGGCTTGAAATTGAGGTTCCTGAAGTAGTTATCGCAGAATCAGACATCAACCGCGAACTTGACAGATACAGGGAACAGAATGCCATCGTTACAGAAAAGCGCGGCGGAAAGGTAGCAAAGGACAATGTTGTTACAGTAAGCTACGTTGAGGTTGACGAGCAGGACAATGAAATCAAGGGAACAGCCAGAGAAGATTTCACCTTCACAGTAGGAACAGGCTACAACTTCTACAAGTTCGACGATGAACTCATCGGATTCAAGAAGGACGAGGAAAGAATCATCGAAAAGGAATATGCTCCTGATTTCGAATTCAAGGACCTTGCCGGAAGAAAGATCAGAATCAAGGTAAAGGTTACAAGCATCAAGAAGAAAGAGCTTCCTGAAATCACAGACGAACTGGCTCAGGACATCAGCGAAAACTACAAGACAGCTGCTGACCTTATCGAGGACGTTAAGAAGCGTCTCAACGGCGTTACAGAAATGAAGAGGGAAGAGGAAAAGAGAAGATCTGCAATGGCACAGATCATCGAGGGAACAAAGGTAGCACCTCCTCAGGCAATGGTTGACAACCAGCTCGATACAATGTGGACAAACTTCATCTACCGTTTCGGCGGCGACGAAAAGCAGGTTGAAGCTCTCCTGGCTGCAGAAGGCAAGACAAGAGAAGACCTGGTTAAGGAATGGGAACCTGAAGCACTCCGCGCAGTAAAGACACAGCTTATCATTTCCAAGATCGGACAGGCAGAAAAGTTTGAAGTATCAGACGAGGACCTGGAAGAAGAAATCAAGCTTCAGGCAAACAGAAACGGAATGCCTGTAGAAGACTTCAAGGGATATGTTCAGGAAAACAACATGAACGAATACCTCAAGATCGGTATCCTTGAAAGAAAAGCTTACGACTTCATTCTGGAAAATGCAAAAATCAAAGAGGGCGCCAAGATGAAATACCTTGACTTCCTCCACAAGGCATGATTATCCGGAAATGAACGAAAAAATGAATAATCTGGTTCCTGTTGTCGTAGAACAGACAGGAAACGGTGAAAGATCTTATGATATCTACTCAAGACTGCTGAAAGACAGGATTATTTTCCTTGACGGGGAAATCAATGATCTTTCGGCAGACCTTGTGGTTGCTCAGCTTCTTTTCCTGGAATCCCAGGATCCTGAGCGCGATATCAGCCTTTATATAAATTCTCCCGGCGGTTCGGTTACTGCCGGGCTTGCAATCTACGATACCGTAAAATATATCAGACCTGATGTTCAGACCATCTGTATCGGACAGGCTGCTTCCATGGCTGCTGTTATCCTTGCAGGGGGTGCTCCCGGAAAGAGATTCTCCCTTCCGTCCGGACGTGTCATGATCCATCAGCCATGGGGCGGTGCAGAGGGGCAGTCAAAGGATATCAATATCCAGGCCCGTGAAATTCTCCGTCTTAAGGAAATGCTCATAGGATATATTGCTGAGGATACAGGAAAAACAGCCGAAGCCGTGGCTGCCGACATGGAAAGAGATAACTACATGTCTGCTTCCGATGCTCTTGAATACGGAATAATCGACAGGATAATGAACAAAACCAAAAATGGCAAAAAATAAGAATCACTGCAGTTTCTGCGGACTTCCTGAAGAAATGCTCAGTTTTCTCGTTCCCGGTATCAACGGATTTATCTGTGAGAACTGTATCGATCTGTGTCATACCATGATCGAAGAACAGCGCAGGGGAAAGAACAGGAAAGGGAAAAAGAGCAAGCTCCAGCCGGTCTGTACCGATGTAACACCACAGCAGCTGAAGGAATTTCTTGACGATTACGTTATCGGTCAGGAAAAGGCAAAGAAGGTTCTTTCGGTTGCCGTTTATAACCATTACAAGAGAATTTTCAGCAAGGACAGGATTTCCGGCGATGTGGAGCTGGACAAATCCAACGTTCTTATCATAGGTCCCACAGGAACAGGAAAGACTCTTCTGGCCAAGAGCCTTGCAAAGAAGCTTAATGTTCCGTTCGCCATTGCAGATGC
>JAZNLX010000157.1:0-10162 GCA_045579325.1 Spirochaetia bacterium | reverse complement strand
CTTCTGACATTCTTCTTCAGGTACATGCCTGAGCTTATCGAGAAGGGGTACGTCTACCTGGCAATGCCGCCGCTCTACAAGGTTCAGCTGGGCAAGAACAAGCCTGTGTATGTTTATACCGAAGAGGAGAGGGAAGCAGAGCTTTCCAAACTGGGTGAAAACCGCGGCAGAGCCAATGTACAGCGCTATAAGGGTCTCGGTGAGATGGACGGAACACAGCTCTGGGAAACTACCATGGATCCGTCCAGAAGAAAAATGAAGGTTGTTACCATTCCTGATGCGGAAGCTGCCGACAGGATCTTTACTGTCTGCATGGGCGAAGAGGTTGAGCCTCGTCGCAGGTTTATTGAGGAAAATGCAGTTTACGCAAAACTGGATGTTTGATTGGTGAGGAAATAAGTATGGAAGAAATTCAGACTCCGGAAGGGGGAACATTAATTCAGATTCCTATCGAAGCCGAAGTAAAACAGGCCTACATAGATTATTCCATGTCTGTTATCGTACAGAGAGCCTTGCCTGATGTGCGTGACGGTCTCAAGCCTGTTCACAGACGTATTCTCTATGCAATGGATGAGCTCCGTCTGGTAAACAGCGGTCCTACAAGAAAGTGTGCCAAGATAGTCGGAGACGTTCTCGGTAAGTATCATCCTCACGGAGATGCTTCTGTTTATGACGCCCTTGTTCGTCTCGGTCAGGATTTTGCCCAGAGATACACAGTTATCACTCCGCAGGGAAACTTCGGTACCATAGCGGGCGACCCTGCAGCCGCATACAGATATACAGAGGCCAAGATGGCAAAGATTGCCGAGGAGATGGTCAGGGATATAGACAAGGAAACTGTTGACATGGCCCCTAACTTTGACGAAACCGTCAAGGAGCCTACCATTCTTCCGGCCAAGTTTCCGTTCCTCCTCTGTAACGGTACTACAGGTATTGCAGTAGGTATGGCAACAAACATGCCGCCTCATAACTTAAGGGAAATTGCCGCAGCCACAAGTGCATATATTGATAATCCCGACATAACCACCGATGAACTCCTGAACTATATCAAGGGACCTGATTTTCCTACAGGGGGTGTTATTTACGGTACATCCGGTTATAAGCAGGCCTACAGGACAGGACGGGGAAAGATAGTCATCCGTTCCAAATATACAATAGAAGAATCCAAGAACGGTAAGGAATCCATTGTTTTTACAGAGGTTCCATACGGTGTAAATACCACCAATATCATCAAGAAGATCAAGGAACTGGTAAGGGACAAGCAGCTTGACGGAATTACCGATGCAAACGACGAAACCTCCGACAGAGCAGGTATGCGTATCGTTATCGGGCTCAAGAGAGGTATGAATCCAAGAACTGTCCTGAATCAGCTTTTTGTAAAAACAGATCTTCAGTCCAATTTCGGCGTAATCAATCTCGCATTGGTTGACGGAAGACCGCAAATCCTTACCCTGAAAGAACTTATACACTATTTTGTAAAGCACAGGGATGAGGTTGTAACCCGAAGAACCAGGTATGAGCTGAGAAAAGCCATGGAAAGAGCCCACATTTTGGAAGCTCTTATAGTTGCTGTTGATAATATCGATGAAGTTGTAAAGATTATACGCAACAGCCTTGATGTGCAGGATGCCAAGAACGGCCTTATGAAGCGGTTCGGCTTTGATGATGTACAGGCACAGGCTATTGTGGACATGAGACTGAGAAGCCTCACCCATCTTCAGATAGATGAGCTCAAGAAGGAAATGGCAGAGCTTCAGGCGCTTATTGCCCATCTCAACGACCTTCTTGCCCACCACGAGAAGATACTTGCAATCGTAAAGGATGAAACCAATGAGATTGCAGACAGATTCGGCGACGACAGAAGAACAGAAATTGTTTATGACGAGCTGGAACAGTTTAATATAGAAGATATAATCAATAAGGAAGATATGGCTGTGCTTCTTTCCAAGAAGGGCTTTATCAAGAGGGTTCCCGTTTCATCATACAAGAACCAGGGCAGAGGCGGCAAAGGATCATTGGCTTCCAGGCTCAGAAACGAAGATTTTGTGGAACACGTTTTCATTGCTTCAACTCATGACTATATCCTTTTTATCACAAACAAGGGACGCGCTTATTGGCTGAAAGTGCATGAGATTCCGGAAGCAGGAAAGAATTCCAGAGGTGCTCTTGCCAGAACCATGTTCAATATTGAAGCCGGAGAGGAAATTTCCACCGTTGTTGCCCTTAAGGACTTTACCGAGGATACTTTCATGTTCATGGGTACCGCCAAGGGTATCGTGAAGAAAGTGGCCACAAGTGCCTTCAGAAATGCCAAGAAAAAAGGAATCAGAGCTCTTGAATTCAAGGAAGATGACAGGCTTGTAAGTGCAATCCTTACTTCCGGAAAGGACGATATCATGATTGTTTCCAAGTCTGGAAACGCTCTCAGATGCAGCGAGGACAAAGTACGCCCTATGGGTAGAACTGCTGTGGGAGTAAAGGGAATGAGTCTTCCTGACGGAGATGAGGTTTCCGGTATCATTACAGTTACAGATGATTCTCTCATGCTGGTGATTTCTTCTCTCGGATACGGAAAGAGAGTTGACTGTAACCTTTTCAAGGCTCACGGAAGAGGAACCAAAGGGCAGAGGGCTTATAACACAAGCGAAAAGACAGGAGACGTTATCGGCGTAGTCTCTGTTGCAGAGGATGATGAACTTATGTGTATTACTCTTCATGGTAATACTCTTAAAGTCAAGGTAAGTGAAATTTCCGAACAGGGAAGGACTTCCATGGGTGTAAGGGTTGTAAATGTCAACGAAGGGGATTACATCATCAGCATTGCAAAGGTTTCCAAGCACGAAGAAGAAATTGAATCCTGATTTGTTTCACGTGAAACAAAAAATAAAGGCGGCCTGAGAGCCGCCTTTTTTAATGGAATAAGAATAAAGAATTATTCTTCTACTTCCTCTACTACGATATTGTCTGCAACTTCCTTTTTAAGGTATGCTTCTACACCGTTCTTAAGTGTAAGTTTTGCCATAGGGCAACCGTGGCATGCACCCTGAAGTCTGACAAAAACTTCGCCTGTTTCTTCGTTTACACTTACAAGTTCGATGTCTCCGCCATCTGCCTGAAGGCTTGGTCTGATATTCTGGATAGCTGCGCTCACTTTTTCTTTCATGATTAACTCCTTTGATTTAAGTATTAAACCATATACAAAAAAATAGCAATATAAAAAAATTTAAAGACAAAATAAATAAACTTGGATATAATAAAGTCAAATGGCTAAGATAATTGTTTTTGCAAATCAGAAGGGCGGCGTAGGTAAAACAACTACAGCCGTTAATTTGGGTGCCTATATTGCTGAAAAAGGAAAGCGTGTGCTGCTGGTGGATTTCGATCCTCAGGGAAATCTCTCAACCTTTGCCGGCCTGGAAAAGGACTGTGCAGGAATATATGAAACAATTTCAGGATTGAAAGGGATACGGGAGGTAATTCAGGAGACCAAAGTTCCCGGTCTTTACGGCATCAGTTCCAATATAAACCTGTCCGGAGCTGCAGTAGAGCTGGTAAATGAGGAAAACAACGAGCAATTCCTGAAAAATGTACTTTCCGAAATCAGGGATGAATGGGACTATATCTTTATAGACAGCCCGCCTTCATTGGGAATACTTACGCTGAACGGACTTGTTGCATCAGATTTTATCATTATCCCGATGCAGTGTGAATATTTTGCCCTGGAGGGGCTGAGCCTGCTTGTGCAGACTGTAAATACAATCAGAAAAGGGATGAATCCCGGGCTGAAAATTGGGGGAATCGTATTTACCATGTATGATTCCAGGATAAAGCTGGCCAACGAAGTGGTAAGAAATGTAACACATTATTTCAAGGATAAGGTTTTCCGTACCGTAATTCCGAGAAATGTTGCAGTTGCCGAAGCGCCGTCCCATTGCATGCCTATAAATCTTTACAGATCGGAATGTCTGGCCGCAGCAGGATACAAGAAACTGGCAGAAGAGGTAATGAATCGTGTCTAGGGAAAAAAGACTGGGAAAAGGGCTGGATGCTCTAATGAAAGCCTCCTACGAGGAACACACGGCCGAGAAAAAAGAGGGAAACTTTGCTGACATAAATATGATTATTCCCAATCCTGATCAGCCGAGAAAGGAATTTGACAGGGAATCGCTGGAAGAGCTGGCGGAATCCATAAAGGAAAAGGGAATAATCCAGCCGGTACTGGTAGAGAGAACAGGGGATAAATATCTGATAATTGCCGGAGAGAGAAGATTCAGGGCAGCAAGAATGGCCGGCCTGGAACAAATTCCTATTATAATTGGAAAATTCTCTCATCAGGAAAAGCTGGAGATTGCACTTATCGAAAATATCCAGCGCAAGGACCTGACCCCGGTGGAAGAGGCCATGGCTTATAACTCACTTATGGTATCGGGCGGGTATAACCAGGAAGAGCTGGCCAAGGTAGTGGGAAAGAACCGTTCTACTGTGGCAAACAGCCTTAGACTCCTGAAGCTCGGACCTGAAATGCAGGAGGCTCTGAGCCGGGGAAAGATTTCCGCAGGGCATGCCAGGGCAATACTCTCGGTGGAGGATGAAGGAAAGCGCAGGGAGCTTTTTGAAAAGATAGTGGCAAACGGACTGACCGTAAGGCAGGCTGAAAAGGCGGCATCTGAAGTCAATAATCCCGGTATAGATATTAAACCTGTTAAGATAATCAGCAGAAATGCCGAAATAAAAGAGTTCGAACAGAAATTTATGGAACGGCTGGGAACCGAAGTAGCCATAAAGGGTTCGCTCAAAAAAGGAAAACTTGAAATTTCTTTTTATTCTCAGAGAGATCTTCAAAGAATCTTTGAGATGATGGAATAAATGGAGAAAGTATAAAATGGAAGAAATCGTATTAAAGAACTTTATTCAGAAAATCATTGAAGAGGACATCAGCAACGGTAAGAACGGCGGAAAAGTCATTACCAGATTTCCTCCGGAACCAAATGGTTATCTTCATATAGGACATGCAAAATCAATCTGTCTTAATTTCGGACTGGGTAAGCAGTACAACGGCGAGACACATCTCCGTTTTGACGATACAAACCCGGCGAAGGAAGAGACAGAATATATCGATTCCATTCAGGAAGACGTTAAATGGCTGGGCTTTGACTGGGGACAGCACCTTTATTATGCATCCGATTATTTCGGAAAAATGTATGAGTTGGCTGTGGATCTTATCAAGGCGGGAAAGGCATATGTGGATGAGCTTTCTGCGGAAGAAATCAGAGAATACAGAGGAACACTCACAGAGCCGGGAAAGGAAAGCCCATACAGAAACCGTTCCGTGGAAGAAAACCTGGATCTTTTCGAAAGAATGAAGAACGGAGAATTCCCTGACGGATCCAAAACACTGAGGGCAAAGATTGACATGGCATCCGGAAACCTGAATTTCAGAGATCCGGTAATGTACAGAATAGTAAGAGCCGAACATCCGAGACAGGGAAACAAGTGGTGCATTTACCCGATGTATGACTGGGCCCACGGACTCGAAGACTCTGTAGAAGGAATCACCCACTCAATCTGTACATTGGAATTCGAAAGCCACAGACCTCTCTACGACTGGTTCCTGGATCAGCTTCCCGGAATGCATCATCCTCAGCAGATAGAGTTTGCACGTCTTAACCTCAACTATACCGTAATGAGCAAGAGAAAGCTTCTCCGTCTTGTAAAGGAAGGGTATGTAAACGGGTGGGACGATCCCCGTATGCCGACAATTTCCGGTCTGAGAAGAAGAGGGTATTCCCCTGAATCAATCAGGGATTTTGCCGCAAAGATCGGTGTAGCCAAGATGGACAGCGTGGTGGATATTGCTCTCCTGGAATACTGCCTGAGAGAAGATCTTAACAAAAGAGCCCTTAGAAGAATGGTAGTCCTTGATCCTCTGAAGGTGGTAATCGATAACTATCCTGAAGATAAGGTGGAGTGGTTCGAAGGGGAAAACAACCCTGAGGACGAAAACGGAGGAAATCGCTTAATTCCTTTCAGCAAAGAGATTTACATTGAAAGAGAAGACTTTATGATTGATCCTCCTAAGAAGTATTTCAGACTTTCACCGGGCAAGGAAATCAGATTTAAGCACGCATATTACGTAACCTGTACAAGCTACGAAACAGATGCAGACGGAAACGTGACAGTTGTTCACTGTACATACGATCCTGAAAGCCGCGGAGGCTGGACAGAGGACGGAAGAAAGGTCAAGGGTACATCCCATTGGGTAAGCGCCAAGGAGAATATCAAGGTGGAAGTTCGCCTGTACGACAGACTTTTCTCCAAGGAAAATCCGGATGAGGACGGAGATTTCATCAGTCACCTTAACCCGGACTCCTGCAAGATACTTGAAAGCTGTTTTGCAGAGGTATCCCTCAAGGAGGTGAAGAACGGAGAATATTGCCAGTTCCTCAGACAGGGATATTTCTCTCCGGACAAGGATTCCACAGCCGAAAAGCTTATTTTCAACAGAAGCGTATCCCTTAAGGACAGCTGGTCAAAATAACATGAACGCAGCCATATTTGCCTTAGCCCTGTTATCCGGTACCATGCATGCCGCATGGAACTTTTTCAGCAAGAAAAAGGCTTCCAATCTTGCGGTAATGGTGCTGGGACTGTGGCAGGCAAACCTGGTTCTGCTTCCTATTTCCTTTATAGTAATAAAATTTACCGGCTTTGATATCAGATGTATACCTTTTATGATCGTGGCAGGTGCAGCCGATATCTTATATTACATACTGCTAATAAAGGCATACAGAAAAGGTGATATTTCTCTTGCATATCCTCTCTCCAGGGGAACAAGCGTACTTTTTATTACTCTTTTCAGCATGCTGCTGCTGTCAGAAGCGGTATCGGGGCGTGCCGGAATAGGTATCGCGCTTATTCTGTGCGGTATATTTTCTTTCGGGCTGGCCCGCGGCTGGAAGCTGCGTGAAATAATGAACAGCGTGGTGGCTCAGAGATTTGCTTTTTTCCAGGGACTGACAACAGTGCTTTACACACTTCTTGACAAGTTCGGAGTACTGTACTGTAATCCTATGGTTTATTTTAATATCAAGGAGCTGGCTGCAATAGCGGTGCTCACCCCATTTGTCTTTACAGATCGGCTGAGGACAGTAGACGGAGTAAAGGAACTTGTCAGAAACGAATGGAAATATTCCGCAATAATCGGATTCGGAATAATGGGCTCGTATACAATCATACTGAGCATATATGCACTTTTCCCGGAAGCAAAGGCGAGCTACGTAACACCGATAAGGGAGATTTCCGTGGTGCTGGGCTCTATTATGGGATTTATCTTCCTGCGTGAAAGAATAACAGTAAACAAGATTCTGGGAATTCTTTTCATGGTGCTGGGAGTAATAATGATTAAAATAGGATAAATTATGCCGTTACAATGGTTTCCCGGACATATGACCAAAGCTGTCCGGCTTATAAAGGAAAATCTCTGCAAGGCAGATATAGTAATTGAGGTGCTGGATGCCAGGATTCCTCTTTCCAGCCGCAATCCCATGATAGGGGAAATAACCGGAAAAAAACCCCGGCTTGTGGTGCTGAACAAGGCAGATCTTGCAGATCCTAACCTGCTTGCCCAATGGGAAAAATATCTCAGGACAGGTGAAACCGTGGAAGTGGTTCAGATTTCCGCAAAGACAGGAAAAAATCTTTCTCAGCTTATAGAAAAAGGAAAATATCTCTGCCGAAACATGAACTGGGCCGGCCGGAGAGCTGTGCGCGCCATGGTTCTGGGGGTGCCTAACGTGGGAAAATCCGCCGTTATCAACTATCTTTCAGGTAAGGGTTCCAGAAAGGTGGAGAACAGACCGGGTGTAACCAGAGATGTTTCACAGGCCATAAAGATATCGGCATCCATGAAGGTAATGGATACACCGGGAATTCTGTGGCACAAGTTCGAAGATCCTGCAGTAGGAGAAAAGCTGGCTGTTCTGGGAAGCATAAACGATGAAATTCTTTTCAGGGAAGACATAGCGGCAAAGGGAATTGAGCTGTTCAGGGCTCTCTATCCCAAAAAGCTGTCGGAAAGGTTTTCGCTGACAGAAGAGGATATGAAACTGGATGACTATGAGCTTCTGGAGCTTATAGGGAGAAAAAGAGGATGTCTGGTTTCCGGCGGAAAAGTGGATACTGAAAAAGCTTCGAGAATACTGCTGACCGAAATAAGGGATGGGAGAATCTGCCGTTTCTGTCTGGAAAAGCCTCAGTTATAACGCTGTTTCTTTCTTGCCCGGTTCAAGAAATGGACCATGGCAAACATTCCCACATAGAAAAACCACACCAGGAAGAAAAAAAGCATGGCAAATGCACCGTTGTCTATTGCCGTGAAAACAAGGGCACAGATTCCGGCCAATACTGAGAATGAATAAATCAGGGCTAGTACCTGTTTTACGCTGAATCCGAAGTCCTGGAGCTTATGGTGAAGATGCTCTCTGTCCGGTGAAAAAATGGAAAGCTTTCTTCTGTAGCGTCTGAGAATTGCCGCAATCATGTCCATTACAGGAATGATAAAGATCAGGAATGCGGGCAGAAGTACGTTGCTGGAAACGGGAGGCTGGTTGTTGATGAGCGGAATCACCGCCATTGAAAAGCCCAGCAGAAGGCTCCCTGAATCCCCCATATATATTTTTGCGGGAGGAAAATTGAAGATAAGGAAAGAAAGAAGCGCTCCCAGAATACAGGCCGAAACCGCCATTGCGGTAAAGTTGGAGGAGAGTCCGAAAATTACTATATAAAAAATAGCTCCGATAAAAGAAATACCTCCGGCAAGGCCGTCCATTCCGTCCATCAGGTTGATGGCATTGCAGAAGGAGATAATCCACAGTACGGTAAGGGCGTGGGAAACAAGAGGATTCAGGGTAAATCCGATTTCGGTACCCGGAATATGAAAAACGTGGAAATGGAAGCCGCCGAGAGATATACACAGAGCTGCAATTATCTGTATAGCAAATTTGAGCCTGGCTCTCAGATTCAGGAAATCATCCATAAGCCCCATTGCCGTAATTATGAAAAAACCGGTAACCAACAGCAGATGGGAATATTTGGAAAGATTGTTGAGTTCCTTTATGTCCAGGATATGGCAGCCTACGACATAGACAAAGGCAGCGACTGCAAAACCTACGAATATACCCACTCCGCCTATACGGGGCATCTTATCCGGGTGAATTTTTCTTTCATCAATGGCATCATACCACTTGAATTTGTGGGAAATCCTGATAAGAAGGGGGGTAACTCCCAGATTTATGAGGAATGCGAGGAAAAAAACTGCTGTAAAAACCAGTACCCTGAGCATATTTAAAGAATAACACTTTATAAAAAAAAATAAAAGTGATATTTTATAATTGGAGATTTATATGGAATATTTGATAAAAGACATTAATCTGCATGAATGGGGCAGAAAAGAGATTGCCATTTCCGAGTTTGAAATGCCCGGACTTATGGCGGTAAGGGAAAAGTACGGAGATGCAAAACCTCTTGCCGGGGTAAGGATTACCGGCTCTCTCCACATGACCATTCAGACAGCAGTTCTTATAGAAACTCTGGTACATCTGGGCGCGGATGTAAGGTGGGCAAGCTGTAATATCTTCTCCACACAGGATCATGCCGCTGCAGGTATCGTGGTGGGTCCCGGAACAGCAGAAAATCCGGCAGGAGTTCCGGTATTTGCATACAAGGGAGAGGCTATTTCCGAATATTGGGAGCTTCTTTACAAGGCAATCTGCTTTCCGGAAGGAAAAGGGCCTCAGCTTATAGTTGATGACGGCGGAGATGCATCGCTGATGGTACATCTCGGTTACGAAATAGAAGAGAATCCGGAACTTCTGAACAAGGAAGCGGAAAGTGAGGATGAGATTCAGTTGCTTAAGACTCTCGGCAGGATCTATGCAGAAGACAAGACCAGGTGGCACAGGATCATGGAAGAACTCAAGGGTGTTTCCGAAGAGACAACCACAGGTGTTCACCGTCTTTATAAGATGGCTGCGGAGAATAAGCTCCTTATTCCGGCAATCAATGTCAACGATTCCGTGACAAAGAGCAAGTTTGACAACCTTTACGGATGCCGTGAATCCATGCTGGACGGACTCAAGAGAGCAACCGATGTAATGGTGGCAGG
>JAZNLX010000156.1:0-2220 GCA_045579325.1 Spirochaetia bacterium | reverse complement strand
AAATATTGTGTGCAATTCTCCCAGGTTACTTATAGCGGTATCCACAATATGTACATTATGACAAGACGTAGGGAGAAGTCAAAACCGCCTTCAAACTTGCTTTATTCAAGTTTTCACCTCCCATCTTAAACACAGTGGTCTCGGAAACTCGATTCCACTTGTTTATACAGTGTTTTTTCATCACTGCGTTTTTCTTGTTACCTCAACTTTTTTCTCTTTTTATGCAAAAATCTGCATATTTTTTCAAAAAAGCTATTGACATATCCGCCAGTTTGTGCGGCGTGCTTAATTGCAGGCAATTAAGCACGCCCTTCGATTAAGAAAACGTCCACTTTTTCAAAACATCGAAGGAGGTTCCGCACATGTTAACGCACTGGCAGTCCCATCAGGAATATTTATTCTTCCTGCATGAGGCTAAAGTAAATTTCGACTCTTCCCTGCGTAAAAGGCTTTCTTCTGAACTTGCCTCCGCCAGGGAAAAACTCAGGCTTCTTAATCTGGATCCTGTTATGGAGCTGCTCGCTCCCTTTTATTCCGGAACAGGGCGTCCCGCCAAAAACCAGCCCCAGATACTCCGTTCCCTGGTCCTGATGATGGACCGCAAGGTTACCAGTCTTACCAACTGGTGCAAGAAACTTCGGGATGACGATCTGCTGGCTTTCCTCATTGGCTGTACACCCGATTCCCTGCCTCCTCTGGGTTCTTATTTTGATTTCCTTGACAGGCTATGGCTCCAAAGACAGGAACTCCAGAAACTGGGGCGAAAGGATCTTTTTCCTGCCGGCAAAAATGCAAAACCTTCTAAATCACCCGGCAAGAACAAGAAACTTCCTAACCGACATTCCGGCATCACCAAAATCGTTGCGGATCACGCTCTTGAAAAAGAAGATTTTCCTTTTCATTATGAGCTTCTGCTGCAGCAGCTCTTCCGGGTTACCGCACTTCTTCCCTCCATGCAGGCCGGACTCATCCCTTCTGACGGCATCACTCTGTCCGGAGATGGAACTTGTGTACATACCCACTCATCCCCTTATGGTCATAGGGTCTGTGACTGTGCCGAAAAAGGAATCGATTCCTGTTCCTGCCCACGTCACTATTCTGACCCCGATGCAGCCTGGAGCTGGGACAGTGATGAAAACCGCTATTTCTTCGGGCATACACTTTACATGCTCTCTTATCATAGTGAGGAGCTTCACACTGACCTGCCTCTGCATATCCGCTTTCTGGATGCCAGACGACATGACAGTGTCAGCCTGCTCGTTACCTTAAGGGAGTTCCGTACCCTGAACCCCGACATCAGCATCAAAAACCTCTGTCTGGACTCGGCACATGATAACTATCCTACCTATAACCTCTGCAAAACCTGGGATATCCGCCCTTTTATTGACCTCAATTCCAATCGTGGAAGACCAGAGACAATTCCCGGCCATATCCGCGTTGATCCCGATGGTACACCCATCTGTCAGGCAGGATTCCGCATGGTCTACTGGGGATTCTGCTCCGGACGCAGCCGCTGTAAATGGCGCTGTCCGGCAGCCTGCGGCAAGCAGGAAAAATGTTCTGCCTGCGAAGGCTGCTCCGCTTCCCCTTACGGACGGTGTATCTACACCAAACCCTCCTGGGATGTCCGGCTCTACACCCCCGTTGCGAGAGGTACGGAAGAGTACAAAAAGATCTATAACAACCGTACTGCTTCCGAAAGGGTCAACAACCGTATACTCAATGACTACCATCTGCACGATATGAGAATACATACCAGAAAACGTTATTCTTTCTTTGCAATGATCGCAGGGATGAATATTCATCTGGATGCACGGTTAAAAATGAACCGCCTGACAGTTGCCGCATAAACAGACTTTCTTTCACATAGTCCTCTTTTCAGCCTGCCTTCTGGGAGGCTTTGGAAGTGTGCCTTCCGCTAAACTTTTCGTAACAACTTCCGGCACAAATCTATCAGCAGTTCTTCTTTTTTCCTGATTCATAGTGTAGACTGCTTTTTTGCATAAAATCGCGTTGCTTATTCAAAAGTTTCCGAGACTACTTAATATGTGAGGTTGTAAGATATTCTCCATCCACATATTCTTCCGTATCATAATCCTTTATAAATGCATCTACTATACCATTCGCTTGCATGGTTTCAAAGAATGTTTTACATCCATTACCTTTATTATAATTATCAAAAAATTTCATATTACTGATTTCATAGTGATCATACTGAGG
>JAZNLX010000155.1:0-4999 GCA_045579325.1 Spirochaetia bacterium | reverse complement strand
CTGTAGATGACATTGACTTTAGGATTCTTAAATAATATAGTAATCACATGAGAATTTTATTAGCAGGTTACGGTTCCATGGGTAAGGAAATTGAAAAAATCCTTATTTCCAGGGGACATACATTGGCAGGAATCATTGATCCTGTCGTAGAAGGTGCCCATAAGGAGATATCAGCTGCTGTACTGGCAGATGCAGATGTGGTTATTGACTTCTCATCGCCGTCAGCAGTTCTTAAAAACTGTGAGGCCTATGCCAAGGGAAATACTCCCGTTGTTTTCGGTACCACAGGCTGGGAAGACAAGCGTGATCAAATCAGGGAGATGATCGAGAAATCGGAAATCGGCTTTGTATGGGGATCAAACTTCTCCATCGGCGCCCACATGCTGTTCAAGATAGCAGCTTATGCTTCCGCCATGATAAATGCTGTGCCTGAATACGATATTCTGGTACATGAGCTTCATCATAAAAGAAAGAAGGACTCCCCTTCCGGAACAGCCATAACCCTTGCCGAAAAGATTCTGGCAGCCAACAACAGAAAGACAGAGATTGTAACCCAGTGCCTGGACAGACGGATTGAAGATCATGAGCTTCACGTATCCTCCACAAGAGGGGGAGAGATTCCGGGAATCCATACCGTATATTTGGATTCATTGGCAGACACCATCGAGATTACCCACAGTGCCCGCAGCAGAAGCGGATTTGCCCTGGGTGCGGTAATGGCGGCAGAATGGGTTAAGGACAAGCACGGCTTTTTAAGCGTGGACGATTTTATAAAAGAAACTTTAGCATAAGAGGATATACAAAATGAAATTCGAAGGAATATACACAGCCCTTGTGACACCGTTCAATATGGATGGTTCAATTGACTGGGGTGCATTAAAGAATCTGGTAGACATGCAGATTGAATCAGGGGTTGCAGGTATCGCACCTATGGGAACAACAGGTGAAAGCCCTACAATTATTCACGAGGATCACCTCAAGATTATTGAATTTGTAGCTAAACAGGCTAAGGGAAAGGTTCAGATCGTAGCAGGAACAGGTTCCAACGCCACAGAGGAAGCACTCAGGATGACAAAAATTGCCAAGGATTACGGCGTTGATGCATCCCTTCAGGTAGCTCCTTACTATAACAAGCCAAGCATGGAAGGTTTCTACCGCCATTTCATGACAATCGCAGATACAGTTGATCTTCCTATGATGGTTTATAACATTCCGGGCAGAACCGGAAAGAACATTGACAACGCAACAATGCTCCGCCTTGCACAGCATCCTAACATTCAGGCAGTAAAAGAGGCCAGCGGCGATGTTAACCAGATGATGAACCTTATTGCCGCAAAACCTGAAGGCTTTGAAGTACTCTCCGGAGACGACAACCTGGGATATCTCCTTATCGCAATGGGGGGAAAGGGAATCGTGTCTGTTGCAAGTAACATCATTCCTAAGGAAATGAACGCTCTCTGCAATGCAGCCCTGGAGGGAAATATGGCAGAAGCCAAGAGACTCCAGTACGAACTTCTTCCTTTCTTCAGAGCGGAATTCATCGAAACTAACCCTGTACCTATCAAGTATGCAATGGCAAAGGCCGGCATGATCCAGGAAGCATACAGACTTCCTCTCTGTCCTATGTCAGATGCCAGCAAGCAGGCTATGGATGCCGCAATGAAGGGTCTGGGACTTATCTGATTACAGGATTTTTAAACTTAAATCTGAAAAGGGTGTCGGCAACGGCACCTTTTTTATTTGCCTTCCTGTAAAAGTTTGACTATATTGGAATTATGAAAGAACTGATAAAACAGCAGCCTATGCCCGGCGATGTAATCTATGCATCCAGAGGACTTTATAAGCACTACGGTATCTATATCGGGAACGGAAGGGTAGTTCACTTCGCAGCCTTGGGAGGAAATGAGCTTGATGCTTCAAAAGCTGAAATCGTGGAGACTTCCCTGGCTGAGTTTCTGAAAGGGGCCGATCTTGCTGTTGAGTATACCGGCAAGGTTTCTCCCTTTGCTCCCGATGAGGTGGTTCGGAGAGCCGAATCCTGTGTGGGGCGCGGAAGAGGAGAGTACGATCTTGTTTTCAATAACTGCGAGCATTTTGCCCATTGGTGCAAGTACGGAGAGCGGGATTCCAAGCAGGTAAAGGATGTTTTTAAAGGCATTGCCGCTGCAGGTGCGGCTGCGGTGCTTGCCATAGGTCTGGGTAACGCCATCCGGGACCGGAACCGCAGAACCTGATTATTTTCTTCCCTGTCCCACCACAAAGGTTTCAAAGGAATTCTGTCTTGTGGCCTGAGGCTTTAGAATCTTTACGGAATTGAAGTGCTTTTTCATGTCTGCAAGCAGTTCTTTTTCCCTGCCTCCCTGAAACATCTTGAAGACAAAGCTTCCTCCGGGTGCCAGAACCTGAAGTGCGGTATTGTAAATGGATTCTATCAGCTGTATTGAGCGTTCGGTATCCACAATCTTGTTGCCGGTGGTGGCAGGAGCTGCATCGCTGAGTACCGTATCATAGGGACCCTTTTCTGCCAGAAGCCTTATGTTTTCCTGATCAAAGGCATCTCCCTGAACAAAAAAGAAATTGGAATTTTTTATTTCGACAGCAAGGGGTTTAAGGTCAATAGATGAAAGAAAACCCTCGTTTCCCAGCATTTTCATTACATACAGGGTCCAGCTTCCCGGTGCGGCACCCACATCCAGAACCCGGCTGTTTTTTTTAAGCACGTTGAATTTTGCCTGAATTTCCTGAAGCTTGTATACGGAACGGGCCGGGTAGCCCTCTTTCTGTGCTTTCTTGGTATAAAAATCGTCGTCCCAGGTTCCTTTTTTTGCCATCTTGAATTAAAACCCCTTTCTTTATTAAATTATACATGATGAAAGAAAAGTATAGCATTAGATTAGCAGAAGTTGAAAAATATTTACAGAGAGTTCTTCCCGAAAAAGTAAACAATGAATGGAAAAAGGCCCTGGTGGGGGATACTGAGGTTCCCGATTCCTTTCTGGAGAAGATAAACAGGCCGGCCCTCGATCTCCTTTCCCGAGGAGGTAAGAGATGGCGTCCCGTTCTTATGATGCTTTTTTATCAGCTGTACAGGGACGATAACGATATTCTGGCACTGACTCCGCTGGTGGAGCTGCCTCATAACGGGACTTTGATTGTGGACGATATTGAGGATTCCTCCGATTTCAGGCGGGGTGCTCCCGCAGTTCATCTTATCTACGGTACGGATATGGCCGTAAATACCGCCAACTTCCTCTATTTTCTTCCTCATATTCTCATTGACAGCAGCAATTTTTCAGATGACATAAAACTGAAGGCCTACAGATGCTATTCCGAATGCATGAGCCGGCTTCATATCGGTCAGGGGCTTGATATCCAGTGGCATAACGACAAGGGATACATTCCTTCCGAGGCAGAATACATGGTAATGTGCAGCTTCAAGACAGGGGGGCTTTCCCATCTTTCGGGTGAACTCGGTTCTCTTGCCGGCGGAGCCTCCGATTCCGTGGCAGCCTCCATGGGAAAGGCCTGCGAAGCCATGGGAGTAGGTTTCCAGATCCTTGACGACGTTACCAATCTGGTTACCGGCAATCCGGGTAAGAAGCGGGGGGATGACATAGTTGAAGGAAAAAAGAGCCTTCCTGTCATTCTTTTTGATTCTTTGGGTGGGAATACAGCCCGTCTCAGGGAAATTTTTGAATATGCAGCTGCAAACGGCATAGAAAAAAGCGGTGATGCAATAGAAGAAGCGGTAAAAATGCTGGAGGCTTCCGGTGCAATATCCATGGCTCGGAGAAAAGCATTTGATATTCTTGAAAAAAGCAAATATGATATACTGTCGGGCTGCAGGAAATGCGAGGCGGCAGAGCTTATCGGCTATGTGTTTGATTCCTTTCTGAAACAGGCCGGCGGGAGACAGAAATGAGAAACATCCTTACACGGAGAATGAGATATTCCTACAGTAACGTATGCATGTACATAATCGGTATAAATGTCATTGTTTTCCTGATGACACAGGTAAACCGGGATCTGATGTCATATCTTGCCATGAATCCCATAAACGTGGCACATCACAACATGTACTGGCAGTTTCTGACATATATGTTTGTTCACGGAAGCATGAACCATATCTTTTTCAATATGTTAGGGCTCTATTTCTTCGGTGTACAGGTGGAAAGATCTGTGGGGAGCAAGGAATTTCTTCTGTTCTATCTTCTCTGCGGAACTCTGGCCGGGGTTTTTTCTTATCTGATTTATCTTAAGACAGGTTATTACCGGGTTTTCCTGATGGGTGCATCCGGTTCGGTTTTTGCCGTTCTGCTGGCATACGCGGTTATTTATCCCGATTCCGTAATCTATATAATGGGTGTATTCCCTGTAAGGGCGCCTCTGTTGGTGGCCGGTTATACGGTAATTGAGCTGCTCTCCCATGTAAGCGGAAGAAACAGCGGCGTTGTCCATATGACACATCTTGCAGGTTTTGCTTTTGCATATATCTACTTCATGGTCCGCTTCAGGATTAATCCTGCAGACAGGCTTTTCAGGCGGCGGTAATTATTTGTTCAGCCAACGGGCGAAAACTCTCCTGAAGGCATAAATAACATAGCAGCAGGCCAGTATCAGCAGTCCTGTTACCATGGAAAACATTCCCAGGTTGATCAGGTATTCTATCTGGTTGCCTGTAAAGTTATGATGCAGCACAAAGCTGAGAATACAGACAAATCCTACAGCTACAAATAAAAAACCAAGTCTGCTAATCTTGTTGTTCATTTTTTCTCCTATGTATAGCTCTGTTCTATTTTGATTTTCGGAATATATTTTGAGTCCAGCCCCTTGATAATATCTTGCGCATTGGCGGTCAGTTCTTCGATATTTCCCTTGTAGCCGGCCGGAAGCACCAGGTCAAAAAGAACATTGGTGTGGGTAGGGCCTTCAACAATGCGGAAATCGTGGATGGAAAAATCGGAATCTATGCAGTGGATTGCTGCCGCTATTATTTTTC
>JAZNLX010000154.1:0-1512 GCA_045579325.1 Spirochaetia bacterium | reverse complement strand
TTCATTGGGTATGGAAGCTGAAAGCGCATTGAGAAGAGTGGTCTTTCCCGATGATGTTCCTCCCGATATAAAAAGGTTGTAGCCGCATCTCACCAGAGCCTCGAGAAACTCCGCCTGTTCACGGTCCATGGTTCCGTTTGAGACCAGGTCATCCATGGTCATATACCTGTCGTTGAACTTTCTTATGGTCAGTATGGGGCCGTTGACCGCCACGTTGCTGTAGACCCCGTTGACTCTGGAGCCGTCGGGAAGCCTGGCATCCACGATGGGATTCAGCTCATTTATCTCACGGTGGACCCTTCCGGCTATGTTTCTCATGACCTCCTCCAGGTCTTCAGAAGAGTCAAAGGTAAGCGGATAGCGATGGACCCTTCCTCCCTTTTCATAAAAAATATTGTCCTTTCCGTTTACCATGATCTCGTTGACCTCATCGTCCTCCTGAAGAGGATCCAGGATGCCGAGATTTCCCCTGGTCATATAGAATATCCTGAGTATTATCATGTCCAGAATATCCTCGTCTATCTCATCTGATCCCGGTTCCCGGAACACAGTCCTGATTATCATATCCATGGGATCCGTTTCGTCTTTGGATTCTTTTCTTAAGAGCTCCTCACGGCATTTCATAAGACATCTTTTTCTGAATTCATCTGTATCCGTCATATCCCGTCACCTCCCTTAAGAGCTTCTCCACACCGATTGCGAACTCTCCGTCCATGGATATCCTCACGCCGCCTTCCGGAGTTTTGAAGGAAAGAGGATCATCGGCTAAGTATATTATTCTGCCGTTCACCCTGTTTATATAATCTCTGTTGTGAACGGTAAATACATCCTCATCATCGCTCATGAGAAGATATCTGGCATCCTTTATATCCACGACCCTTATGATATGCACTTCATCAAAGATGCCGTCTTCAGGTTCGGAAACCGCCACGAGAGATGTAATATCCATATTTTGCGAAAGGGCCTCTGCCGTCTGAGCAAAACTGCCGGCATTTACACTGATGCACTGAGGGCCGTAATAGTCTTCCGAAAGATATCTTCCGGCTTCCACAGGCCTTCCCTTGTTTATCCTGTAGAGAAGTTCCTCTCTTTTTCCTTCCGCCTTTCTTGTGAACTCTCCGTAGATGAGGCCGTCCCTTCCCGTATCCATGAAGAGCACCTTCTCATTCATCTTTCCCGAAAGGAGTCTTGCAAAGGTGAAGGCTATGGATGAAGTGCCGCTTCCTCCGTATGGGGAAGTAAAGAAAAAAGCCTTTCTGATGCCCTTTTCAGGCCCATAGAAAGGCTTTCCCTCCTTGATGGAATAAGCAGCTGATATCTTATTGAGGAGAGCTGATACGGGAAAAATATCTTTCCCCATTTCCTCTCCTATGATGAAGTCATATTCGTTTCCTCCGTCTTCTTCCTCTTCATCCAGGCTTATCATCAGCCTGTCAGACAGCTCGCAAAGTCTCCTTGCAAGTTTTTTCCTGAATTCCGGGCTTCCGGAATTTATAAGAACACGAATCATAC
>JAZNLX010000153.1:0-12996 GCA_045579325.1 Spirochaetia bacterium | reverse complement strand
GTTGCTCTACCTGCTGAGCTAGCAGCCCTCGGCTTTGTCTTACAACAACTGCAATCTAACAGTATTCAAAAAAAATGTCAATATAAACTGACAAAATTTTTTAAATAAAATGCCGAAGGCGGAAATCGAATCCGCAAGGCTTTTAAGGGCCGGAGGATTTTAAGTCCTCTGTGTCTACCAGTTCCACCACTTCGGCAAATACCCTTCTATAATACTTTGCACGGGGCAATGGGTCAAGATAAAATATCATTTTTCGGTTTACAAAATCAAATAAAAAGAATACCTTGCAGATATGAGCATTACAGAAGAAGTTTTGGAAAAAATCCATCTTTATCCGGGCATTGTTGATACCCATACTCACCTTATAATGTACGAAACCAAGGACCTGGACTGGAAAGTCCTGATTCAGGCCTGCATAGACAACGGGCTGGATCTGGCCATGGATATCGGTACCAATACGGCCACCTTCGAAAAAAGGCTTGAAATGTGCAGCCTCTTTCCACAGCTGTACCTTACAGACGGTCTTTCCGTAGGTAAATCGGAGCTGGAAGAGAGCGAGATGAATGCCGCCCTTTCGCTGCTGGAAAAGCAGATCCGGGATAATGCGGACAATCCGAAGCTTCTTGCATTAGGAGAGATAGGACTGGATAATTTCTACACATACGGAGGTCCCGAAAAGCAGAAAAAGCTTTTTGACGCACAGCTCTCCATTGCAGACAGGTTCAACCTGCCCGTTATAATCCATAACAGGGAAGCAGACCGAGAAACCTATGAAATGCTGGCCTCCCACAAGCTCAGCAGAGGGGGAATAATCCACTGCTTCTCCACCAATTACGAATATGCAGTAAAATTCATGGATCTGGGATTCCTTATTTCATTCTCAGGAAACGTGACATACAAGAAATCGGAGCACATAGCAGATGCGGCGGCAAGAATCCCTGCCCATGCCATATTGGCAGAGACTGATGCACCGTTCCTTACACCTCAGAAGGTAAGAAAATATCCCAACTGGACCGGTTTCATAGGGCATACCTACGACCGTCTGGCAGAACTGAGGGGATGCACCCCCCAGGAAATGACCGACACCGTAAGAAACAACTTCAGGAAGTTCATGCAGATATGATAAAGCACATACTCTTTGATGTAGACCATACACTTTATCCCGCCTCTTCGGGTATCGAGGAAGAAATGATCAGGAGACTGATAAGCTTTACGGCAGATTTTCTCAAGGTAAGCCTGGAAGAGGCGGCGCATCTCAGAGCCACCCGTGACCAGGGATACGATTCCACCCTGGACTGGCTGAGACGGGGATACGGTTTCAACGATCCATCTGCATTCTTCAGCTATATACACCCCACAGACCTGGAAAATTACTTTCCAAAGAATCCTGCACTGGTGGAAATGCTTGAAAAGATTACTGTTCCCTGCTCTGTTTTTACCAATTCCTGGAGCGTTCATGCGGAAAATGTACTGAGGCATCTGGAAATAGAGCGTTTTTTCAGAAAAATCTACGATCTCAGATTCTGTAACTACGTAGGAAAACCCCACAGGGAAGCCTTTGAGGCAGTTCTTGCAGATATAGGGCTTCCGGCAGAAGATGTGCTTCTGATTGATGACAGACCGGGAACTGTTACCGCTTTCATGGATATGGGTGGACAGGGTGTCCTGGTAGATGAGAAAATGAAAAAAAGGGACGGATTTCCCGCCCCTGTAATAAAGGAAATAACACAGTTGCTTACATGCTGCGTGTTACAATAATATTTACATCTGTTCCCAGTACGTTGGCGGCAGCAATATCGCCCACCTTTACCGGGGATTCCAGTTCGATGGAATTGATTACTTCCATGCATTTGAACTTGAGATTTTCGGGAATAGGTCTGTCTGTCTTTACAGGAACCACAGGATGCACTCCCCCTTTGATCTTTACGGTGGAGCAGATCATTCTTCTAGGATCTGTCAATTCATTCTTTGCATAGACCTCACCCCTTTTACAGGTATTTCCTTCTATTTTAAATTCATCGCCGCAGAGGGTAACCTTCATTCTGCAGCCCATAGGACATGATACACATACAATGTTCTTTTCAATGCATTCCATATTATTTGTCTCCTTCCGGTTCCACAGTAATCTCGATTTCCCTGCCTGCCATTCCTGAGAAGATTTCAGACGGTACTGTAAGCTTGATCATTTCGCCCGGTGTCAGGAAAGGCTTTCTGTATCTGCCGAGTTCCTTTTCCCCATCCTTGACTACCAGGAAGCATTTTCCGAATACCTTGTCGGTTCTCATGAGGATATCGAATTTCTCATCCAGGTTTTCCGGGCGGAATAGATGAGGCACCGCATAACTGAGTCCGCCGGAAACACGGAATCTGTTAGGCTCCGAGTTCTTGGTAATATCTCCCTTGATATAGGCGGCGGCATTTCTTCCGGCCTTCATGCTCTCTTCTGTAACAAAGTCCACCAGATCGTGTACATGAACTACGTTTCCGCAGGCAAATACCCCTTCCAGGGATGTTTCCATGGATTCTGTAACCACGGGACCCGATGTCTTTCTGTCTATTTTGATTCCCACCTGACGTGAAAGCTCGTTTTCAGGGATAAGACCTACTGAGAGAAGCACTGTATCGCACTCATACTCCTTTTCTGTTCCCGGAATGACTTCCTTGGTTTTCCTGTCGCATTCGGCAACCACAACCTTTTCAACCCTTTCCTTTCCGTAGATGCCTACGATGTTGTGGCTGTACCACATAGGAATGTTGTAATGGTCGAGACACTGGACAACGTTTCTGGTAAGCCCTTTAGGGAAGGAACTTCTGGCAACCACGGCAATAACCTCGCCCCCTTCCAGGACAATTCTTCTGGCCATGATCATTCCGATATCTCCGGAACCCAGGATGATTACCTTCTTTCCTACCATCTGCCCTTCGATATTGATATAGCGCTGGGCTGTTCCCGCAGTAAATACGCCCGAAGGTCTGTCCCCGGGAATTCCGATTCCGCTTCTGGTTCTTTCGCGGCATCCCATGGCCAGAACCACCGCCTTGGCCTCCAGCTCAAAGATACCTTTTCTGCTGTTCATAACAGTGATTTTCTTGTCTGCAGAAATATCCAGAACTATGGTATCGAGAAAATACTCGATTTCAGTTTCCTTGGTCATATCGATAAAGCGCTGGGCATATTCCGGTCCTGTCAGCTCTTCCTTGAAAATATGAAGTCCGAAACCGTTATGGATACACTGCTGAAGAATTCCTCCCGGCTCCACATCCCTTTCTACTATCGCAATGCTTCTGATTCCGTTTTTATATGCTTCGAGCGCAGCTGCCATTCCGGCCGGCCCGCCTCCTACTACTACTAAATCAAATTTCATGTCTGCCCCCTATTTTGTCTTTCCTGTAAGAATATACGAGCCCTTCTTGTCCAGCTCTATATCCTTCCAATCGCAGCCCAGTTCCCGGGCAAGGATTTCATGAACCTTAGGACTGCAGAAACCACCCTGACATCTTCCCATTCCCGGACGACATCTTCTCTTTACCGCATCCAGTGTCCTTGCAGGGATAATCCTGTGGATCTCCTCCACGATCTCCCCTTCTGTTATCCTTTCGCAGCGGCATATGATTCTTCCGTATCTCGGATCCTTTGCCACAAGAGCAGCCTGTTCTTCCTTGGAAAGCTCCATGAAAGGCTTTCTTCTGACATATGGATTGAATTCTTCCTTCTTTTCCAGCCTGATTCCGGCCTTCTCCACAATATCAACCACATAAAGGGCAATTGCCGGAGCAGATGTGAGTCCGGGAGACTTGATTCCGGCCGCATCGATGAACTTAGGAGCATCCTTCACTTCCCTGATGATAAAATCGTCATTGGAAGGCTCTGCTCTCATACCTGAGAAGTTTCTGATACAATTTCTGGTAGTGATTGAAGGTACCAGCCTTGAGCATCCGCTTCTTACCCTGTTGAGGGCTTCGTCGGAAGTGGCTGTGTTGTCCCTGTCCTCATCCTTGTCGGAGGTAGGACCCAGAATTACGTTTCCGTGTACCGATCTGGCCACCAGGATTCCCTTTCCGTTCTTGTCGGGACATGGGAAAAGGCAAGACTTTATCTTTTCGTTCTCACTCTTGTCCAGCAGGAAGTACTGCCCGATCTTAGGTGTGATGGTAAAATCGGGTTCGCTTACCATGTTGTGGATAACATCGGAATAGACTCCGGCTGCATTGATAACACATTCTGCCTCCACGGTTTCTCCGGCACTGATGATCCTGTAACCATTTTCCCCTTTTTCAATGTTCTCCACTTTGAAATTGAGACGGTATTCGGCTCCGTTCATCACCGCATTCTCCATGAGCGCTATGGTCAGGAGCATAGGATCCACCACTCCGGCAGTAGGTGCATAGAGTGCGGATTTGGCCTCCGGTGTGGCATAAGGCTCTCTTTTCAGAAGTTCCTCTCCCGAAATCACCTCAAGCCCGGGAATTCCGTTTATTACTCCCCTTTCATAAAGCTTTTTCACGTGTTCTGTCTGTTCATCTGTAAGTGCCACAACATAGGAACCGCATCTGTCAAACGGAACTGAAAGTTCTTCGGTAAGCTTGTCAAACATTGCATTGCCGTCCCTGTTGAGCTGTGCCATGAGTGTTCCCGGTTCCGGATCGTATCCGGCATGTACAATGGAAGAATTTGCCTTTGATGTTCCGGCACATACATCATTTCCTTTTTCAAGGACAATGATTCTGAGCTTGTATCTTGAAAGCTCTCTGGCAACAGCGGCACCTGTGACACCGGCACCAATAATTGCTATATCGTACATATATCCCCCTTAGTTTACGTAGATGCGCGGTACGCGCTTGTTTATATTGCACAGCAGTTCGTATGAAATGGTATTGCACTTGTCGGCTGCATCGAAGGCATCCATGGCATTTTCACCGTTCCCGAAAAGAACTGCCTCATCTCCTGCTTTTACATTTTCCGGGTTATCCCCCAGATTTACCATAAACTGATCCATACAGACCCGCCCCGCCACGGGATAGGCTGTACCGTTTATGCATATCTTTCCCTGATTGGAAAGGAGCCTGTTGAAACCGTCCGCATAGCCTGCCCCGATGACAGCGACGGTGGTATCCTGCATTGCCTGCCAGGTAAAACCGTAGGAAACCTTTTCCCCTTTCCTGATTCTCTTGACCAGTATGACGTGGGAAATGAAATCCATGACCGGCCTGAGATCCAGCTTTCCGCCGCATTCCCTGCTTGGCGGATAACCGTACAGAAGTATTCCGGGTCTGACCATATCGTAATAGGTTTCGGGATATGAAAGAATTGCACCGGAAGCGGCACAGTGGATAACCCCGGCCTTTATTCCGGCCTTTTGAAGCTCATCGAGAGTTTCACCGAAAATCCTTATCTGTTTTTTTGTATCAGAAACACATTCGTGGGTAAAGCTGTCCGAAACCGCCAGATGGGTACAGATTCCTTCCAGCTCCAGAAAACAGCTTTCGGTAATGTATCTGGCCAGGGTCAGGGCCTCTCTTACAGAACATCCCGCACGGCTCATTCCGGAATCTATCTTGAGATGGACCTTGATCTTCTTTCCGCTTCCGGCAGCTGCCTGCTCTACAGCCTTTATATACCCCATATCGGAAACAAAGGGCTGAATACCGTATAAAGCAAGCTTGTGCAGATCCTCTGCAAGCCCTCCCCTGAACAGCAGTATGGGAATGGAAATCCCCAGTTCCCGCATGATGACGGCCTCTGAAATATCGGCAACTCCGGCAGCATCCAGAAGCCCGGCATCGGCTCCGGCCTTTACCAGCATACCGGTTCCGTGACCGTAGCAGTCAGCTTTTGCGGCCATACAGATCTTCCGTCCCGTAAGCTTCTTTACCTCTGCCAGATTGTGAAGAAAATTGGATATGTTTACCTTTGCGTAAGTTACAGGCATACAGTTATAATAACATTATAAAAATTATAGTGCAATAATTAAATTTATATTATAAAATATTGTAATTAATAAGAGGAAATCATGATCAAGCAACTTCAGAAAATGTTCAAGGCACTGAACTCAAACAAGGCTCCGGGAGAACTGGCACATGCATTTGCCCTGGGTATGCTTCTTGCTTTTGTTCCCAAGGGAAATCTCCTCTGGGTGATTCTTTTTGCCGTTTCTTTCTTCCTGAGAATAAACCGGGCAACCATGCTTCTCAGCATAATCCTGGGATCCGTATTTGTTCCCCTGCTGGACGGAGTGTTCGATTCCACCGGCTATGCGGTACTTACAAACGAAAACCTGGTCCCTTTTTTCACTGCCCTGTCCGAAATACCCTTTGCAGTATTTACCCGGTTCAACAACAGCGTGGTCATGGGCTCTCTGGTATGGGGAATCATCCTCTACATTCCTTTCCTTGCGGCTGGATTCATGTTTGTAAAAAAATGGAGAACCACCCTGGCGCCTCTGTTCAGGAAAAGCAGGCTGTGCAGGATTCTGGAAAACATTCCGTTGTTCAAGGTGGAAAAAGATGACTAAAGGAAGACTCAGGATAATAAGACTTGCAATCTGCGTATTTCTGATTGCTGCGGCTGTATCGGCCGTAAATGCGGGGAAAAATCCTCTGGTGAAGAAAATCCTGACCTCAGGACTTCAGAATATCTTCGGTGCAAAGGCGGAAATCGGGCATGTGGATCTCCGGCTTCTGGATTCAAGCCTTGTGATAAGGAAAACAGCGGTTGCAGACAAGGATAATCCCATGCAGAACCTGTTCGAGGTGGAAAACGCGGTACTCGATTTTGACCTGGTTAATCTCCTGACAGGAAAATTTGTGACTGAGCTGGGAGAGATTACAGGAATAACATACGGCACACCGAGAAGCACATCGGGAGCACTGCCCGAAAATGAAAAATATGTTGTGGAACGGGCTGTAAAGAAAAAGTTTGAAACCAAGCGGGATGAGATTCTTGCTGCTCTTGAGAACAAGGCAAAGGCAGATGTGGCCTCTCTGCTGGGAACATACAATCCGGAAACATTCATGCAGGAAACCCTTTCTTCCCTGAAAACTCCTGAAATGAAAGATGAAATCATAGAGAAGATGCATCAGCTGAAAAGCGACTGGAAAACAGAGATCGCGGAAACCAAAAATGAAATATCCCTTTTTGAGGAAAGGCTTGAAAAACTTTCTGAAACTGACCTTGACCGGCTGACCCCGGCTGCCGTGAAGGAACTGGCCGGCAACGTGAAGGATACCGTGGATTCAGTCAAGGCCATGCAAAAAAAAGCCGAAACCATTCAGACCCGTTTTACAGAAGATACGGAAGCGATCCGGAAGCTGGCGGCAGATTTCAACGCCTCCATGGAATACGACACAAAATTTGTGGGAAACAAGATAAGCAGCATAAAGGTACCCGACATAAAGGACGGAGAAAATTTTGTTTCCGGCTACCTGAACACAGCCTGTATGCAGCTTCTGGGAAAATGGTATCCGGTATTTACCGATGCAATGGAAACCGCAAGGGAATTCCAGCAGTCGGGAAAAAGCTTAAACATCCCGAAAAAGAAAAAGGAGCCTAAAAGACTTGTAAAAAGGGCTGAAGGGAGAACAGTGACTTACAGCAGGAAACTCCCGACTTTCCTTATAAAGGAGCTCAGGATCGGAGGCAGCGCCCCTGACGGAAAGCTTGCTGCGGAAGGCTTTATCCTGAACATAAGCAACAATGCAGATCTTGTGGAGAGTCCGGTATCCGGCGAAATAGCCCTGACCAGAGGAAATTTCAGGGAAAACATAAGCTTTGCCGGAGATTTCAGGACAGAACCTGAAAAGAACATGCTGGAAGTGACCTTCCGCGGAGGCAGCTATCCCGTAAACATGGACGGAAGCGGAATATCCATGGCCGGAAAGGGCTCTGCAGAGGGAGGAATATACTACGGCAGGGACGGAAAGATTGTTCTCGGCGGAAAGCTGGATCTTGCAGAACTGACCCTGGCCTCCGCAGCTTTTGAGCCGGACTTTATCTTTGATCTCTATTCAAGGGTCATGGCAGAAATAAAGAGCGCCGTAATAGATGCGGAAATGGAATTCGATCCTGAAAAAGAGTTGGATTTAAGGCTGGAAACCGACATTGACAGGCAGATTGCACTGGGTCTCAGAAAGGTCATGACAGAGGAAATAAATTCCGTAAAGCAGAAGCTTGAAACCGAGGTCAACGAAAAACTGGCCGGAATCAGAAGCGAATTCGAAGCCCGCAAAGGGGAATACGAGCTGCTGAAATCCGAAATCGGCAGAAACGTGGCCTCCCTCAGGAATCTGGAAACCCGACTTGCCGAAAAGCAGAAGGAGCTTGAAAAACAGGCCCTAAAAAGCCTTATTCGGAAATTCTGATTTTCAGGATTATGGGAACGTGGTCTGAAACCAGCTTACGGTACTCTGCATCGGCAATTCTGATGGCACGGGGTTTTTCCGTAAGCCGGTCGGCCACTTTCTTGTTATAGGCAAAATGATCGTAGCTGTTGGCATACTGCCCTTTGGTATTTACCGTGGTGGCCTCCCTGACTGCCACATAGGGAAATCCCTTTTTCAGCTCATCTGCCCTGTAGTTGAAATCCCCCATTATTATCTTGTACTTTGAATCAGGTATGTTGTGGAAAAGTCTGGCTGCGGTATACATGTCCCGGAGGCGGTTTTCCTTGTTGTTGTACGGAAGATGCACATTGACAAGAGTCAGGTCTTCCTTGGATTCACGGCTTCTGAACAGGGCCACCAGCATGTTGTTCTTGTCCACCTTATACCGGCACCCGGCAAAATTGTCGAAGGAATAGGCCTTATACTTGTTCACGGCATCAAACTTACCGGTCCTGTACAGAAAGGCATTGTTCTGATCGTTCCTGAAGCAGTTGTAGAACTGGTCCCCCACGGTCTGGTTCTTGATTTTTTCATGCACCGCAGTGGAAAGGGAAGCCCAGTCCTCCCCTGTGTTTTTCTCCAGGATTTTTTCAAGGGCAGCCAGAAAACCCTTGTTGTTCACGTTTATCTCCTGAACCGCAAGTATATCCACATCATATTCCTCTGCCAGCCATCCGGCAGTATTCATGAAGGTATCCCTGTTTTCACCGGGATGACATATATTCCACGAAACAATGACTGTTTCCTCTCCGAAGAGAAAAATTCCCTGAACAATGAAGCAAAAAAGAAATACAAATGAGCGTAATTTTTTCATATGTATAATCATACCACAAAAACGGGACTTGCCGAAGCAGTTTTTTTACATTATCCTTTCCGAAAGGAGAAAACAATGAAGGTCCTTATTATCGGTGGAGCCGGCTACATAGGTTCCCACGTGGCAAGACATTTTCTTGACAACGGCCACGAAATAACAGTCTATGACAACCTGTCCACAGGACAGACAGCAAATATATTTCCGGAAGAGAAATTCATCAAGGGGGATATCCTGGATACAGAGGCACTGGAAAAAGCCATGTCCGGGGGCTTTGACCTGATAATCCACCTGGCAGCCTTCAAGGCGGCGGGTGAATCCATGCTCCTTCCCGAAAAATATTCGGTAAACAATATCACCGGAACACTGAACATAATCAACTGTGCGGTAAAATGTGGAATAAAAAACATAGTATTCTCATCTTCCGCCGCAGTATACGGAGAGCCTGTATACCTTCCCGTAAACGAGAAGCACCCCACAGAGCCCGAAAACTACTACGGCTTTACAAAGCTTGAAATAGAGAGATTCCTTTCCTGGTACTCAAAGCTCAAGGGAATAAACTTTGCCGCCCTACGCTACTTCAATGCGGCAGGATACGATGCGGAAGGAAGAATAAAGGGACTTGAAAAGAATCCGGCAAACCTTCTTCCGATAATCATGGAAGCAGCCTGCGGAATCAGGGAAAAGCTGGTAATCTACGGAAACGACTACCCTACACCCGACGGAACCTGTCTCAGGGATTATATCCATGTGACAGACCTGGCCACAGGACATCTGGCAGCTGCGGACTATATCATGAAGAACGGCAAAAACATCATAGTGAACCTGGGAACAGGACAGGGAATAAGCGTAAAGGAAATGGTGGAAAAAGCCATTGAGATTACCGGAGTACAGATTCCGTACGAATACGGAGACAGGAGAGCCGGAGATCCTGCGGTACTGGTGGCCGAGTCGGAGCTTGCACATACCCTTCTGGGCTGGAAGGCGGAACACAGCAGTGTGGAAAACCTCATCGCCACATCCTGGAAAATGTATAAATATTGAACAGATATGAATAATCTGCTATAAATATAAATCAGGAGTATAAAAATGAAAAAATCATCAGTTTTATTAATTTTACTTGTTGCAGTCCTGGCACTTGCAGGATGCGGTAAATCAAAGGTTACAATCAAAGGCATCAACGACCTTACAGGTCTTAAGATAGGCGTTCAGTCCGGAACCACAGGAGACCTCTGGGTTCAGGAAAACGTAAAGGATGTTAAGCTTTCTTCTTTCAAGAGCGGTATCGATGCAGCTCTCGACCTCAAGACAGGAGCAATTGACTGTGTTGTTATCGACGAGCTTCCTGCAGAAGCAATCGTGGCAAAGAACCCTGACCTGGCAATTGTAAGGGATCCTTACTTCACAGCAAACAAGGAAGAGTATGCCATTGCCGTAAAGAAAGGGGACAAGAAGGTTCTTGATATCGTAAACGCAACAATCAAGGAGCTCCAGGCTAACGGCGGTTATGAAAAGCTTGTAAACGCATTCATGCCTGCAGATGGAAAGATCGTTATCCCTTCAATCGCAAACAGTGCTTCATCCGGCGAAATCAAGCTGGGAACAAACGCTGCATTCCCTCCTTTCGAATATGTTGAAGGAAAGGATATCGCAGGTTTCGACATCTCCATGGGTGAATACATTGCAGCAAAGGCAAAAGTAAAGCTCACAGTAGTTGATATGGCATTCGACAGCCTTATTCCTGCTCTCCAGGCCGGAACAATCGACTTCATCGCAGCCGGAATGTCTGTAACAGAAGAGAGAAAGAAAAACGTTGACTTCTCTGTTCCTTACTATGCTTCCGAACAGGTAATCATTATCAAAAAATGATTCAGTCATTCTATGATACAATGATTGCAGGGGAACGTTATGTCCTGATCCTCCAGGGTCTGGGCATCACCCTGCTCATTGCTTTTTGTGCTATAATCATCGGAACCGTTCTGGGATGCATAATGGCTCTGATGAAAATCTCGGACAACAAGCTGCTGAAAGGCATTGCAACCCTGTATACCACGGTTCTCAGAGGACTTCCTCTTGCCACTCAGCTCATGATTTTCTATTTCGTAGTGTTTGCCCCTCTGCATCTCCCTAAGCTTCTGGTGGCAATCCTTGCATACGGACTCAACTCAGGCGCCTACTGTACAGAAATCTTCCGTGCCGGAATCCAGGGCGTGGATATCGGTCAGACAGAAGCGGGACGTTCCCTGGGGCTTAACAGGAAGCAGACTCTTTTCAAGATTATCCTTCCTCAGGCCGTAAAGGCGGTACTTCCTACCTACACAAGCGAATTCATCGTCCTTATCAAGGAAACATCGGTAGCCAGCTTCATTGCGGTAATGGACATGACAAAGGCGGGAGACATGATCAGAAACGCCACCTACAATGCGTGGATCCCTCTCCTTACCTGTGCTGTCATCTACCTGATACTCACACTGGGTCTCACCAAGGTATTCAGCATTTTTGAAAAAAGGATGGCTCAAAGTGACAGATAACACTATCGTAACTGTAAAGGATCTCCGCAAGAGCTTCGGAAAGCTCAATGTGCTCAACGGAATTTCCACCACTGTCAGAAAAGGGGAAAAAATAGTTATCATCGGGCCTTCGGGATGCGGAAAGAGTACATTTCTCAGATGTCTGAACATGCTTGAAACACCCACTGCAGGAACCATAACCTTTGAGGGGACAGATCTTACCGCCCCTGATACCGACATTGACAGATGCAGGCAGAAAATAGGTATGGTTTTCCAGCATTTCAATCTTTTCCCGCACCTTACCGTAATGGAAAACATAACACTGGCACCGGTCACACTCAAGCTGAAGACACCGGAAGAGGCCAGACAGAAGGGGCTTATGCTGCTGGAACAGGTGGGACTGCTGGACAAGGCAGATGTATATCCGTCCATGCTTTCCGGCGGACAGAAACAGAGAATCGCCATAGTGCGCTCCCTGGCCATGGAGCCTGACATGATGCTCTTTGACGAACCGACCAGTGCGCTGGACCCGGAAATGGTAGGGGAAGTTCTCAATGTAATGAAGAACCTTGCCGAACAGGGAATGACCATGGCGGTGGTTACCCACGAGATGGGATTTGCCCGGGAAGTGGCAGACAGGATACTTTTCATACACGAAGGAGAGATTGCCGAAGAAGGGACACCGGCAGAAATATTCGACAACCCTCAGTGTCCGAGACTCAGGCAGTTCCTGAAAGCTGTTCTCTGATTACAGACTGTATAAAAAAATAAAAGCCATCCGAAAAGGATGGCTTTTTCTTCGTCTTCGGGGTTATGGACAATCAGGCCTTGCCTGCAGAGAACAGAACGTTGATGTTCTTGTGCTTGTAAAGTTCCTTGAGAGCCTCTCTTGCAGGAATAAGATATTTTCTTGGGTCGAATGCGGCAGGATCGTCAACCAGGTACTTTCTGATTGCGGCTGTCATTGCAAGTCTTCCGTCAGAGTCGATGTTTACCTTGCATACTGTGGATTTTACAGCCAGCTGAAGCTGTTCTTCAGGAATACCGATGGCATCCTTGAGCTTTCCGCCGTAGGAATTGATAGTCTTTACATATTCCTGAGGTACGGAGGATGAGCCGTGGAGAACAATCGGGAAGCCCGGAATTCTCTTTTCGATCTCTTCCAGGATATCGAGTCTGAGAGGAGGAGGAATAAGGATTCCTTCTTCGTTTCTTGTACACTGTTCAGGGCGGAACTTATTGGCTCCGTGGGATGTTCCGATGGAAATAGCCAGGGAATCTACACCTGTTCTCTTT
>JAZNLX010000152.1:0-2586 GCA_045579325.1 Spirochaetia bacterium | reverse complement strand
CACAGAACGACATGGCTACGATCCGACTTAGCCACATTCAGGCCCACATGCTTCATTGTTACTATTGCTCTTCTTCCGGCAAAGGAAACACCCAGGGCGTTTTCATAAGCAGTCTTTTCGTTGCTGCACCAGGATGCGCGGAAGGCTTTTGTTTTATCTGCAGTCTTGATGAGATATTCGAGAATTTCGGAGGATGGAGTTCCAGGATAACCGTATGCTCCCGATAATCCGGCATGAATTGCTCCGAGAGCAACCGCTTCATCTCCCAAAAGTACCAAATCAGACATTAAACAGCTCCTTTATATATAAATTTATAAAATACTAACATAATTTAAAAATGTGTTAAAGTGCCTTGAAAGCTCTCTCGAACCCTTTTGCACTGCCTTCGATAACAGAATCGGCAACACAGAAAGCGATTCTGAAATAGCCCGGAGTTCCGAAACCGCGGCCCGGTACCACAAGGATATTTTCATTCTGCAGCGCTTCCACGGCTTTCAGGTCATCTCCGCCCGGAGCCTTGACAAACAGGTAGAAAGCGCCCTCCGGCTTGCTGAATTCATAGCCGATTCCGCCGAGAATCTCGCAGAGTCTGTCTCTCTTTTTCAGGTAGAAACCGATATCCACGCTCTTGCCCAGCATCTGTGCAACCACCTTCTGCATTACGGCAGGGGCATTTACGTAGCCGAGAACCCTGGTACACATGACTATTCCGTCGATAAGGAGCTTTACGTCCTCTGCCTTAGGGCTTACCACTGTATAACCGATTCTCATTCCCGGCAGGGAAAGGTCCTTGGAGAAGGATGTACAGATAAGGGAGTTCTCGTATTCTGTCATGATGCTCGGAACCTTGATTCCGTCAAACACGATCTTCTTGTATGGCTCATCGCTGATAAGATAGATTGCATGGCCGATCTCGCAGCTTTTCTTCCTGAGCATGTCTGCCAGCTTCCTGATTGTGGAAGCGGGATAGATACGTCCGGATGGGTTGTTAGGGGAATTGATGATCATGGCAGCTGTATGCCTGTCGATGGCTTTTTCCACTGCATCCACATCGATATCCAGATCATCCTTGGCCTTTACGGGAACAAGCTTTCCGCCGTGGTTTGCCGCATAGGCTGTGTATTCGGCAAAGAAAGGGGCACTTACCACCACGTTGTCTCCCGGATTCAGGATTGTCTTGAAGATGGAGTTCATTCCTCCGGCCGCACCGCAGGTCATGATAACGTTTTCGGCACCCAGCTTGATTCCTTCGGTGCTGCCCACGTATTCTGCAACCTTCTGCCTTACGTCAGGATATCCGGCATTTGCCATGTAGCCGTATTTTCCCTTTGCAGGGGATTTGATGTATTCGATAAGCTTCTCCTCAAATTCCGCAGGAGGCTCTATATTCGGATTTCCCAGGGTAAAATCATATACGTTCTCGGCACCGTATTTTGCGGCAAGCTCCGCTCCGGCCTCAAACATTTTTCTTATCCAGGAAGAGTTTTTCATTGATTCTATTATCTGATGTGAAACAGCCATTCATTAACCTCTTGATTGTTTTTTATAAAGCTTAACATATATGAAAACATCTTGCAATTTATTTAAAATAATTCTTTTATTATCCCAACTTGATATTTTATATAAAGAAATATAATATTCAGTTTATTAACCGATATCCGGAGGATTTCAATGAAAATTGCCGTGCTTTTCGGAGGACAGAGCTCTGAAAGGGATGTTTCCATAGCCAGCGCTTCACAGGTTTATTCGGCTCTCAGAAGAAGGGGGCACGAGGTGATTGCCGTGGATACAGCCACAGGTCCGGTCACACCCGAAAACGAAGCAGCATTTCTCGGCAGTACCGTAAAACCGCTGCCGCCCGAAACAGATGCCCTGCAGATGATGAAAGGGGGACTGGTTCCGTTTATCAGAAGCGGCGGATTCAACGATGTGGACATCTGTTTTCTTGCCCTGCACGGAGGAAACGGCGAAAACGGAATGCTTCAGGGCTTTCTGGACATAATGGGGATTCCATACACAGGCACATCCCATCTCTCCAGCGCCTGCAGCATGGACAAGGATATAACCAAGACACTTTTTCTCAGGCACGGAGTTCCCACACCTAAATGGGTCATGCTGCCCGGAGATTACGAAGACATAAAGAAAGAGCTTTCGCTCCCGATTGTAATCAAGCCCAACAAGGAAGGCTCCACCGTGGGACTTACCGTAGTCAGGAAGGATGAAGATTACGAAGAAGCGGTAAAAACCGCATTCAGATATGACAGGGAGGTAATGGCCGAGGAATTCATTCCGGGAAGGGAGTTCACCGTAGGGGTCCTTGACGGAAAGGCTCTGGCGGCAGGAGAAATCATTCCTAAGCTGTCAGATATATTTGATTATCAGAGCAAATACATGCCGGGGGGCTCGGAAGAAATTTTTCCTGCCCCGCTGGACAAAGATACAACGGAAAGAATGCAGAAACTGGCATTGGAAGCAGCAAGAGCTGCCAAGATAGAAAGCTACTGCAGGGTGGATTTCAGGATGGACGGTCAGGGGAACCTCTACGTGCTTGAAATCAATACGCTTCCGGGTATGACACAGGCAAGT
>JAZNLX010000151.1:0-7412 GCA_045579325.1 Spirochaetia bacterium | reverse complement strand
CGACATGGCTACGATCCGACTTTATCTTTTGCCGGGAATATAAGGGATGCAAAAATTCTTCCGCCGATTTCCTTTTCTTCGTTCCTGTCCCTATAACCCTCTTTCCTGAATACGAACTTATGCTTTCCTTCCGGAATGAATGAACTGCAGGGAGTTGCCCCCACGTATTGTCCGTCCATCCATACAGATGTTTCTTCTGGAGCTGAATCAAAGCTTACCACCGAGCCGCTGTTCTTGAGTCCCGGAAAAACCAGGATAAAGAAGAGAACTGCAAGCAGAATTGCAGAGTACAGATAAAAAAGGTATTGACCCGGCTTCATGCCCATGAAGCTCTTAAGCTTTACTTCCATACCGGAATTATATGAAATAGCCTTGTCTCTTGTCAACGGAATAGGATTGTGATAAATTTATATAGATGGAACAATTATACGATAAGCTTCAGCTATACACAGAAAAGTATCTCACCTACAGGAAAATCAAGCGGGCGGAGAAAAAGGAAAAGCAGAAAAACGCAAACCAGCTTCTGGACTGGATTAAGTCTTTCCTCTGGGCTGCCATGGTGGTGCTTCTGGTAAATCAGTATCTTTTCCAGGCTTATCAGATTCCTACCGGTTCCATGATGAATACTCTTCTGGTAAAGGATCATCTTTTTGTAAACAAGCTGATATACGGTCCTGAGCTTATTCCGGGTATGTTCAAGATACCGGGATTTGTAAAGCCTGAACGGGGCGATATCCTTATTTTCGAAAGTCCCACATATCTTTCCAAGGGCCCTGTTTTTGATATTGCACAGAGAATTATCTATATGGTGACACTTTCCCTGGTGGACATAGACAAAGATTCCTACGGAGAGCCTAAGGCCCATTTCCTTATAAAAAGGGCAGTGGGTGTTGCCGGAGACAGGATCAGGTTCGTGAACGGAAATCTGGAAATCAGACCTGCGGGAGCTCCGGACTGGATGAAGGAGTCCGATTTTGTTCAGGTAGGGTGCAATCCGGCCAAAGTCAGAAGACTTGTACAGCAGGAAACCTATCCTCTGATCCGGGAAGCGGGATATGCCGGAGCGTTTTACGATTACGGATTCCCTCTTTCTGAGAAGAACAAGGAGCTTTTCAGGAGATTGGACAATACCGAAGTGGACAGCCTGGCTTTTTCGGAATACAGGACAGAGATGCATCATGCCCTGAATCCTGCCGATTTCTCCCAGAGGGCGGCCTGGAGAAAAAGCATGTACGGATGGTATATACCCGAGGGATGGATATTCCCGCTGGGAGAAAACCGCGATAATTCCAGAGACGGCCGGTTTTTCGGACCTGTATCTGTCAAAAAGGTGCTGGGTAAGGCATCCTTTATCTATTGGCCGCTGGGAAGAGCCGGAAAAATCGAATAATGAGAAAGTATTACCGGTTCCCAAGACGCTACAGAAACCGCAACAAGGAAAAAAAACCCATTACACGCCGGGGTATCCTGATTGCAGCTGCGGGATGCATTCTGGTTTATTTTCTGATTTCTTCTTTTGTAATAAGAACTTATAGGATTTCAGGGGAGTCAATGGCTCCCACTCTCAAAAAAGATTCCGTGGTATTGGCGGTTCCCTCTTTTTATGTTCAGCTAAAAAGGGGAGATGTGGTCCTCTATATTCCTGAATATTACCGTAAGGCCCCCTTCTGGATTTCGTTTCCCGATGCGGCAGTCCGTTTTTTTACGGGACAGAAATTTTCCCTTGCCGGAATGCTGGGGTACGATACCGGTTGTGCTGTAAAGCGGGTTGCAGGACTGCCGGGAGAAAAGGTAAGGATCTCGGATGGGCAGCTGTATATCAGGTTGCCGGGAGAAAAATATTCCCTGCCTGCAGCCGAATACGGCATGGACAATGAAATAATTCCATCTGATACGGTATATCAGAACAACATTCCGGAAACAGAGCTGGGCCCTGACGAATATTTCCTTGTCAGTGATAACCGTAACTATATTTCCGATTCCGTAAGCCTGGGCGCTGTGGAAGCAGGCAGGATAAAGGCAAAGGTAATCCGGTTCAGCCATGGAAAATAATTTAAAAGAGGCTTCAGTCTACATTCACATCCCGTTCTGTAATTCCAAGTGCAGTTACTGCGATTTCTATTCCGTTACGGAGCATACGCCTGCTGCTGCGGTTCTGGAAAAGACACTCAGGCAGACTTCCGATTATCTGGAGCGGTTCGGCATAGAATCAGTTCCCACAGTATACATCGGCGGCGGTACCCCCACATCCCTGCCTTCAGCACTGCTGGAAAAGCTTTTTGATTATATCGGAAACCTGAAATTATCTCCCGGTGCAGAGGTGACAGTGGAGGCCAATCCTGAGACAGTAACATCGGATCTCCTTTCTCTGCTGAACGGTTCGGCCGTAAACCGGCTGAGCCTGGGAATTCAGTCCTTTGACAACAGGACCCTGGAAACCCTGGGGCGGCACTGCACCGGAGAAACAGCTGAAAAAAGCCTGGAACTTATTAAAAAGAGATGGGCCGGCAGGCTGAATCTTGATTTCATAGCCTCTGTGCCGGGACAGTCTCCGGAATCTGCAATCAGGGATCTGGAAAAGGGGCTTTCCTTCTATCCGGGGCATATTTCCCTTTATGCACTCACCATTGAGGAGGGGACACCTATTGCCCGTCGGTTTGATCCTGTCGATACCGGAGCCTGGGATGAAAGCTGGAGCCGGGGAGCTGAATTTCTGGAGCAGGCCGGTTACAGAAGATACGAGATTTCCAATTTCTCGGTTCCGGGGCTGGAATCGAGGCATAATATAAGATACTGGAAGCTTCAGCAGTATGCGGGAGCTGGACCGGGAGGGGTTTCCACTTTCTATAATCCTTCAGGCACCGGGCTTATACGCCTCTCAGGACCTCAGGACATACACCGATATCTTGAAGCAGATGACATTTACTACGGCGGAGAAAGGGAGGATGTAACATTCCGGGAGCATGTGTTTGAATACATGATGATGGGATTTCGCATGACAGAGGGAATATGCTGCGGAAGCTTCAGGGAGTTATTCGGAAAGGATATCGGGGAAATGATTCCTGTTACGGCAGGTAACTGGAAAAGGAAGGGACTTCTCAGAAGGGAAAATGAAAAGATTTTCCTTACGCCGGAAGGACTTGCCGTCCTGAATCCGTTTCTTCTGGAAGCCCTTGACGAGCTGTCAGACAGCTGATTTTCTTTCTTTGAACTTCATTATCAATGAGAGCGGAAGTGCTATGCATGAGAAAAATGCACAAACCACAAGGGCATTTTCCATGGAGAGCCAGTCGCTGAGAATACCTGTGATTGTCAGGGCTATTCCGTTTACGATAAAGTCGGTCATGCTGTAGATTGTGTTTACCGTGGTAGGGTTTTCGGTGCCGCGGTCCTGCATGAGAGCCATGAGTACCGGTGCGGAGGAGAAAGAGAAGAATCCCACCAAAGCAATGAAGATTTCCATGGCAACAATCTGTCCCTCCATAAGGCTGAACATGACAAACAGGAACATGAGTACCGGTGTGAAGATGCTGATGATGATAAGGGTATTTATTTTTCCCAGTTTATCCGAAACAGTTCCCGAAAGGAGAGTTCCGAACACTGCCGCAAACTGAAGTACGGTAAGGGAAATACCTGCAAACCAGAGAGAATGTCCCTGCCCTGTAAGGTAGGTAGGAAGAAATGAGTTGAGAACCGCTGCCACAAAGGCTCTGGCCAGGGCGATAAGGAAACAGAATGTAAAGAATGTCTTTGCCTGTCCCAGAACGGTAAAGAACGGAGCCTCTTCCTTCTTGGCTTTTTTTGCGGTCTGTACACCGGGCGCTTTCTTTTCCCTGAACTGGAAAAAAATAAGAACTGCTGTCAGGAGTGCAATAGGAAACAGGTAATAAATCTTTCTTTCCCCGAAGGTACTTACTGTGGCCAGAACAATGAGAGGTCCGAAGCCTCTTGCAAGCTCTCCTCCTGTCATGAAGAAACTCATTCCCATTCCGGTACGGTCTCCGGCATGCTGCTTGGTCAGGTTCATGGCCGGAATATGATAGAAGCAGGCACTTACCCCCATTATCAGGATAAGCATGCAGAGAATGAAATAGTTGGGAGCCAGGGTAATGCAGCAGATTGCTCCTGCCGTTACCAGCAGACATATACAGATAACCAGCCTGTTATCGCTTTTTTCCACAATCTTACCGTAGATCGGGCTGAAAAATGCCGGGAAACGGTGAAAGATGGAGATTGCTCCTGCCATTGTGTAGTTCATTCCCAGATTATTGATGAGAATCGGGAGCAGAGGTGACACGAAATGGCTGAAAATATCGTGGGAAAAGTGAGATAATCCTATTGATGAAACTGCAAAGGGGTTGAATTTTTTCTTGTCTGTCATTTTTTGTTAACTTCGCCTTCGAACCATCCGAAAAGGGCATCCACACGGTTTGTGATGGCTTTCTTTACCCTGTCTTTAAGAAAGGATGGGAGTTTTGCCGGTTTACAGAAACCTGCATTATATACGACAATATTTTCTTCTGTAAGGAAAATATCGAGGATAAACATGAAATTGCCAGCTTCTATGGCTTTGCAGCCCATGAAACGGAGATCGTCCCGGTTGGCGATCATAAGGGATATGTGGTTCTCTTCGATTCTGTAGGAGAACTGATAGAGATTGTCCTTGAATCTGGAATCGTCCAGCATGGCTGTTATCTCAAGCATGGTCGGAAGCCGTCCGGAAACCCTGACATCCTCCACCTTTACCGGATTGTTTGCCGAATCCACTGTGTAAGCATCGGAGAAAAGGATTGTATCCTCCTGCTTGCCGTGGGAGAAATATCTGGTTCCCTTGATGGTGGATATGGAAGTGAGAGTGTTGAGCACATCCAGGGTTGTACGTCCTTCTCTTTTTATGGCAACGGCAGATTCCACCCTGACAGGGAATTCCTTTGAAACGGAAACTGCATGTTTCCCGGCTTCGGAATCGGGAAAAAGCCTGAGAGGCTCCTCTTCCATGAGTATATTGGTAATTTTTCCGTCCATGACCTTTTTTTCCAGCTCGGCTACCTGAAGACCGGCTGCAGAGAGGGTAGTCAGAGGTATAAACAGAAGAAAAATAATCATTGTTAAAAATAATTTTTTCATACTATAATGATAATAACATAAGAGGATTAATGCAAGTTGTTCCGCAGGGCAAAAACATATCGGGAGGATCGGTAAATGAAAATCAGGACTGCCAGGATGACTGACATGGATGAGATAATGGAAATAGAAAATACCGCATTCATTCCCGGCATTCAGGAAGAGCGTGAGGTTTTTACCGACAGGATGAGGACATTTCCTGAGGGATTCCTGGTGCTGGAGGAAAAAGGAAAGGCTGCCGGTTATTTCTGCTGTGAGCTCTGGAACGGAATTCCCGACAAGAACAGGAGCTTTTCCCTGGGACACCCGGCATCGGGACTTCACAGCAACGAAGGGGATACCCTTTATGTAAGTTCCTATGCCCTGGCATACGGATACATGGGACTGGGCCTTGGAAAGCCTTTCTTTGCAGGAGCCCTGAAGCACATCAGGAGTCTTTATCCTCAGGTGACAAACATGCTTCTGGTGGTGAACGAGGAGTGGAAGAAGGCACACCATATCTATAAATCGCTGGGCTTCAGGGAAATAAGGCGTATTCCGGGATTTTTTCCGTCAGATACTCTGGTAGGGGGAGCAGACGGGATAGTAATGATTTGTAAATAAAAAAAATAAAAAAACAATACATTGGATAGTTTTTATTATAGAATATAAACAGGAGAATTTAATGAAAAAAACATTCAAGGTAATTTTATTGTTGTGTATTTTACTGAGCCTTGTTCTTTCGGGCTGTGCATCTTCATCTAAAATCAAGGTGGAGGCAGTGGACAAGACAATTCCTGACAACAGCCGTATTCCTTCAAAGGTAGCCAAGGTATTTGACTACGAGGACGGAAGTCAGGTAGTAGTAAAGGTTTATAACCGTCATATGGACGAATATCCATGTTATCCGCTGTTCAAGTATGTGGATACAATGAACCAGGCCCTCAGGTACAAGCTGGCACATCCGACAGAAGATGTAACAGTTCATTTTGCCATGTATCATCTGGCTCTGAACACTTATTATTATTTCAATGAGAATGACCCTAAGTACGGAGAAATCACTTCCGATTACATTCCTGGAACCACAGAGAACATCATGCAGGCAGCTGTAAGACTGGCAAAGCATCAGGTAACTGTAAAATTCCTTGATCAGGCTATGATCGGAAAGGATTTTGAACCTTATATGAACGAAGCCTGCATTACAGACAGCAGCAAGAAGGTAAAGGATTACCTGACATACTGGTATGCAAGATGGGGAGGAGCTTCCGAGGAACAGATGCACTGCAAGTTCATCACAGTAAACAAGGTGATGGATGACAACGGAAAGGAATTTTCCGACGTGGTATATCTTGCATCAAGCAATATCGACCCTCTTTATGACAACTTCTTCAAGGCTACCCAGGAAAGAGCTCAGTCAGGTATGCTGATTATGGGAAACAAGGGACTTTATGACGCATTCAACAAGTACCAGCAGATAATCTGCAGAAACTACGACAACCAGAAGGGATTCTGGAAAGAGGTCAAGGAAGCACACGCTGCCGGAACACTGAACTATAGGGACAAGTATTTCAATACACACTTTACACCTGTTCTCTCAGTAATCGAGCCGGATCCGTTTGCACCGGACAAGTACAGCCCTGAAGTGGACAAGGAAAGTGCCTGGGACACAGAAAACAACATATTTGCAAAATATGTGGATGAAATGGCTGCATCTGACCAGGGACCAAGACTTTTCTATGCAAATGTTTACCATTATAAGACATCTTACGTGGACCTTTTCGGATGGAAGCTTTTCAACAAGCTGAAAGGACTCTACTATGCTGAAGGATATGACAACAGTTCATGCACATATACAAAGGAAGAGCAGGAAGCTGAAAAGGCAAAGAAGCCTAAAGTGAACAAGAAGAGCCCTCTGACTACAAAATGGGTTATCGAGACATCTACAACACCTCACAGATTCTCCAATAATTCAGGCTTCAGAAGCGGAATGGACATGATTTCCAACAATCAGGCTCTTTATCACAAGGCTGACAAGATTTACAAGACACACTGTAAGGACGTAATCATGTCCTATACAAAGGATGGTCTGGAAAAGTATGTTACCATCACAGGCTCCACCAACCTGAAGAGGGACGGAAATGCCCAGAAGGCAAATGCATCCGTGGCTGTAATCGAGGACGGAACAGATCACAGCATCTTTGATGCATACAAGGCATTTGTTGACGAAATCATTACAATCCACAGAAAGAAATAATCTGTGATTTAAAAAGGGACCCCGGTACCTTTCGGTATAAGTCGGAGGCCAAGCG